>CAMDOY010000024.1 GCA_945903655.1 Rhizobium sp. Q54
CTCGGCGCTATGGGCCACCGTGTACCATTGGTTGCGAAGAAAGGGTTGCGCGGTCATCTCATCCTCCCACCGATCCGCCGTCCGATGCGCGGAGCCGGGATATTCAACGGGGTCCTGGGCCCAGCCGTCTGGCGTCGATCATGGCGACAGGTTGCACCAAGGCGGGGGGATTTCCAAGGGGGGGCGACTAACCACGGGGCGGCAACCTCGGCCGCCACCCAAAACCCCTTCCACCATCTGCCCACCTTCGCTACCATGCCCCCCACCAGCGGACCCAACCCGCACCAAGCCCCAAGGGAACGGAAGCGTCATGTCCATCGAGATCATCCCCCTCGCCCCCCATATCGGCGCGGAGATTCGCGGCGTCGATCTGCGGCAGCCCCTTGACCAGCAGACCCGCGAGGCCATCCACGCCGCCTGGCTCGAACATGTGGTGCTGCTGTTCCGGGATCAGGACCTCTCCCAGCAGAACCTGCTGGATGTCACCACCGTCTTCGGCAAGATCGGGCAGTTGGCGCGGCCCAAGGCCTTTCGCCCGCCGGGCTTCGACCGGCTGCTCGACAATATCATGCTGATCTCGAACATCCGCGAGAATGGCGAGCCCATCGGGGCCCTGCCGGACGGCGAGATGATGTTCCATCACGACATGATGCATGCGGCGATCCCCCACAAGGGCACCTGCCTCTATTCGGTGGAGGTGCCCTCCTTCGGCGGGAACACGGTCTTCGCCAATGGCTATGCGGCCTACGAGACCCTGCCCGACGAGGTGCGCGCCCCCCTGGAAGGCAAGCGCGCCTTCCACCACTACAACTACGGGTCCGTGCAGAAAGGCGACGGCAAGGGTACGGCGGCCTTCTCCGAATCCTCCCATCCGGTCTTCCGCACCCATGACGACACCGGGCGCAAGGCCGTCTATGTCAATCGGTTGATGACCGAACGGGTGGAGGGCCTGCCGGAGGCGGAGAGCGCCCGCCTGCTGAACATCGTCTATGACCACGCCGAGAAAGCCGACTGGCTCTACGAGCATGTCTGGCGGCCGCGCGATCTGCTGGTGTGGGACAACCGCTGCTCCATGCATGCGCGCACGGATTTCCCCGCAGGCGAGCGGCGCCTGATGCTGCGCACCACCGTAGAGGGTGAGGCTGTGCCGGTATGAGGGGGAGAGCTAGGGAGTCTTGGTGGAGCTGAGCGGGATCGAACCGCTGGCCTCGTCATTGCGAACGACGCGCTCTCCCAACTGAGCTACAGCCCCAAGACATCGGGTGTTTAACGGGCGCCGGGCGCCCCTGTCAACGCAAATCGGGAGGCGGAGAATGAATTGTCGGCTCCTTGCCGCGCTGGGTCCGGAGCGCTAAACCCTTTTGGTCCCGGTCGGAGTCCCCCATGCGCGCGCTCTTTGTCGTCATTCACGAGGCCCTAGAACTCTACAAATGGGCGATCATCCTCGTCGCGCTCATGTCCTGGCTGATCTCCTTCAACGTGATCAACATCCATAACAACGTGGTCCGCTCCATCTGGAATGGCCTGAACGCCATCGTCGAGCCTGCGCTACGGCAGATCCGACGCTTTTTGCCGGACCTGAGCGGCGTCGATCTTTCACCGGTCGTCCTGATTTTCATCGTCTGGTTCATTCAGATGCTGCTCACCGATATGTTCCGAGCCTACGCCATGGGTTTCTGACGTGGCGCAAGACCCGCCCTGGCGGGTCGCCTCGGGCGCCGTGCTGCTGAGCCTGCGGTTGACGCCGAAATCGTCGAAGGACGCCCTGGAGGGGATCGAGACCCTCTCGGATGGGCGCAGGGTACTAAAGGCCCGGGTGCGGGCGGCGCCGGAGGATGGCAAGGCCAACCTCGCCCTGCTGCGCCTGCTGGCCGATCAGCTCGATTGTCCCATCCGCGCCCTGAGCCTGACCTCCGGCGCCACGGCGCGCGCCAAGGTGATTCGCATCGAGGGGGAGCCAGAGCACATGATCGCCCGGCTGATGGCTCTGACGGGCGATCCGCAGGCCTGACTCAGCGCTCGCTGCGGCGGATGAATTCCAGAATGAGACGGCTGGCGTTCACATCCCGGTTCAGGGCGCCGACGCTCTGGCCGCGATCCGCCCGTGTGGGCCGACCCGGCAGGGTATGGCCGCCGCCCTCGACCCGCACCAGCTCCACCATATGCTTGCAGCCGGTCAGGCGCTCCATGGTGACGCGCGATCCATCGTCGAGGTCGCGATCGGGGAAGTCTTGGCTGCTACGCTGGGTTGAGCATGCATTGGCCGCCGCGAAGGGGGCCATGGTCGCCTCGCCCGAGACCACATCGCCCTTGACGCCCCGCAGCCTGATCGGCCCGCCCTGATAGGGGATCAGCGGATTGGCGGTCCCATTGAGCAGCAGAAAGGCGAGCGGCGGCGGCTTGCAGCTCTCCGCAAGTTTCGTCGGCAGGCCCGCGATGAGCGCACCCACGCCCGCCAGATAATCAGGGGTCTGGCAGCCCACCCGCAGGGCCATCATGCCGCCGGTGGAGACGCCAATGAGAAAGATCTTGCGCCGATCCGCGACCCCATCCGCCACCAGCTTGGCGGCGAGGGCCCGGATGAAGGCGGGGTCGTCGGGCCCCGCTTCGCCCGTAAAATTCCAGCCGCCATCAAGGGCGTCCGGATAGACCATGACCGCGCCTGCGCTGCGCGCGGCCTCGTCGAGGCCCAGATAGGTCTGGACGCGACGGCCCGAGCCATTGTTGGCGCCGTGCAGAATGATGATCGCCGTGCGGGGCGAACGCTTCAACCGTCCGGGCTCCACGATGACGGCGGTGCGTTTCTGTCCGGCGGCCTCGATCGCCAGGCGACCGGTGACAGCCTGGGCGGGGGCGCTGGCGAGAGTCAGGGCTGCCGCCAGGCTGAGGGAGAGAATCGCAATGCGATTCCGGAACGTGGACCAAGGCGTCATGGAGGACTCGTGCGTTGGACCAGAAAAGATGAAGTCGCCTGCAGGGCCCCATAGGGCGGGGGACTGCAGGCGCGGGGCGCTTAGCCCTTTTCGGGCTGCTGGCAGGGCACGCCCTGCTCGCCCAGATAGGTGGCGAGTTCGCCGGTCTGGAACATCTCGCGCACGATGTCGCAACCGCCGACGAATTCGCCCTTCACATAGAGCTGGGGAATCGTGGGCCAGTTGGAGAATTCCTTCACGCCCTGGCGAATCTCCTCATTGGCGAGGACATTCACGCCCTTGTAGGCGACGCCGAGGTAGTCGAGGATCTGCACGACCTGCCCGGAAAACCCGCACATGGGCATCTGGGGGGTGCCCTTCATGAACAGCACGACCTCCGTGCCCGCGAGTTCCTGCTTGATTTCGTCCTGAATGCTGGCCATGGCGCTAATCCTTTCTGACCGACGTCAAGGGTACGGCTTGGGTGTAATATAGCGAGCCTTGGGCTCCCTGCCCAGAGACCTCAGGCGGCGGGAGCTGAAGTGGTAAGCGCCAGCGCATGAAGCACCCCGCCCATCTGGTCCTTCAAGGCGGCGTAGACGATCTGGTGCTGCTGCACCCGGGTCTTGCCACGGAAGGCCTCGGAGACCACCTTGGCCGCATAATGGTCGCCATCGCCCGCGAGATCCTGGATCTCCACGAGAGCGTCAGGCAGGGCGGCCTTGATCAGCTTTTCGATTTCATGCGCTTCCATCGCCATCGCGAGGTTCCTTTCCATCGGGCGCCTCAGCGCCCTTCATCTGCTGTTCGATGCGCGCCACCACCGCAGCCGCAGCCTCGTAACAGGGGACGGTGACGCCCCCGACCATGAGGATGCTGCACTTTTCGCGGTCAGTGAACAGAACGCCCAGAATATCGCTGGCGCGGACATAGTTCATCCCGGCCATCGCCTTCACCTGGATATAACTCATGGGTCAAAATCACTTTGGAGCAGACGCCATGTAAGCAGGCAGCCAGCCCTCGTGCGCATTCACGAGGTCCGCGATCACTATCGGAGTCTCGCCGGGCAGCGTCAACGCCTCGCCGCCGGTCTCGCCGATCATTTGCAAGGGAACGCCAGCGGCCAGAGCCTGCGCCGTGATCGCGGCCACATCTTCCGCGCGGGCGGTGATGACATAGCGCGCCTGATCCTCGCCGAAGAGAAACCCATGCTGCTGGGGCGCCGTCGCGGTGAGGGTTGCGCCCACGCCGCCCGCCATGGCCATCTCGGCCAGCGCGACCGCAAGGCCGCCATCGGAGAGATCATGCACGGCGGTCACATGGCCGCCCGCGATCAGGCCGCGCACGAAATCGCCGTTGCGGCGCTCGGCGGCGAGATCGACCGGGGGCGGAGCGCCTTCCTCGCGCCCGCAGACCTGCCACAGATACATGGACTGGCCGAGCCAGCCCTGCGTCTCGCCGACCAGCAGAATGGCTTCATCCGCGCCCTTGAAGGAGAGCGTGGCGGCCTTGGCCACATCGTCGATACGCCCAACGCCGCCGATGGAGGGGGTGGGCAGGATGCCGCGTCCCTGGGTCTCGTTGTATAGGGAGACATTGCCGGAGACGATAGGGAAATCGAGGGCGCGGGCGGCGTCGCCGATGCCCTCCAGGCAGCCCACGAACTGGCCCATATAATCGGGCTTTTCGGGATTGCCGAAGTTGAGATTGTCGGTCAGCGCCAGCGGGGTCGCGCCCACCGCCGTCAGATTGCGCCAGCATTCGGCCACCGCCTGGCGTCCGCCCTGCACGGGGTCAGCCTCGCAATAGCGCTGCGTCACGTCGGTGCACATGGCCAGACCCTTGGGGCCATCGCCAATGCGCACCACGGCCGCGTCTCCGCCGGGCTGCTGCACGGTGTTGCCGAGGATCAGATGGTCATATTGCTCCCAGACCCAGCGCTTGGAGCACAGGTCCGGCGAGCCGATGAGATGGAGCAAAGCGTCGCGGTTCGAGCGGGGCGGGACGACCGAGCCGGCTGCGATGACGGGCTTGGGCGGGGTCGGCACATGGGGGCGGTCATAAAGGGGGGCCTCGTCGCCCAGTTCCATGATCGGCAGATCGGCCTTCACCTCGCCCTGATGCTTCACCACGAAGCGCAGCGTATCCGTGGTCTTGCCAACGATGGCGAAATCCAGCCCCCATTTGCGGAAGACAGCCTCGGCCTCCGCCTCCTTGGCGGGATCGAGCACCATGAGCATGCGCTCCTGGCTCTCCGACAGCATCATCTCATAGGCGCTCATGCCCTCTTCGCGGCAGGGGATGGCGTCGAGATCCAGCTCGATGCCGAGGCCGCCCTTGGCGCCCATCTCCACTGCGGAAGAGGTGAGACCGGCGGCGCCCATGTCCTGAATGGCGATGACGCAGCCCTTGCCCATGATTTCGAGGCAGGCTTCGAGCAGCAGCTTCTCGGAGAAGGGATCGCCGACCTGAACCGTGGGGCGCTTCTCCTCCGCATTGGCCTCGAAGCTGGCGGAGGCCATGGTGGCGCCGTGGATGCCGTCGCGACCGGTCTTGGAGCCCAGATAAACGATGGGGCGGCCCACGCCCGTCGCCTTGGCGTAGAAGATCGAATCCGCGCGGGCGATGCCCACGGCCATGGCGTTGACGAGGATATTGCCGTCATAGCGCGTGTGGAAATTCACGGAGCCGCCGACGGTCGGCACCCCGAAGGAATTGCCATAGCCGCCAATGCCAGCCACCACGCCGGACACCAGATGGCGGGTGCGGGGATGATCGGGCGAGCCGAAGCGCAGCAGGTTGAGGCAGGCGATGGGGCGCGCGCCCATGGTGAAGACATCGCGCAGAATGCCGCCGACCCCGGTGGCCGCGCCCTGATAGGGCTCGATATAGGAGGGGTGGTTGTGGCTCTCCATCTTGAAGACGCAGGCCAGCCCGTCGCCAATGTCGATGACGCCCGCGTTCTCGCCGGGGCCCTGGATGACCCAGGGCGCTTTGGTCGGCAATTTGCGCAGATGCAGGCGCGAGCTCTTGTAGGAGCAATGCTCGTTCCACATGGCCGAGAAGATGCCCAGCTCCGTGATGGTCGGCTCGCGGCCGATCAAGGTCAGGATGCGCTGATATTCATCAGGCTTGAGGCCATGTTCGGCGACCAGCGCCGGGGTGATCTGGGGTTCGTTGCGCAGCAAGGCGAAGGGCCTCTCGTGTGGGACGTGCAGTTACGACCGATTCGGTTCAAGCCGCGCGGCTGAAGCTCGCGATGCTCGCGAAGAGCCCGCGCCCGTCCGTGCCGCCGACCAGCGGGTCGATCAGATTTTCGGGATGGGGCATGAGGCCCAGAACGTTCAGCTTTTCCGAATAGATCCCGGCGATGTCATGGGTCGAGCCATTGGGATTGGCGGCGCCGCCCACCTGGCCCTGCGCATCGCAATAGCGGAAGGCCACGCGGCCCTCGCCTTCGAGGCGGCGGATGGTCTCGTCGTCAGCCTCGTAATTGCCTTCCCCATGGGCGATGGCGACCTTGATGGTCTGGCCCTTCTGGTAGGCTGTGGTGAAGGGCGTGTCGGCGCGCTCGACCTTCAGATGCTGCATTTTGCAGATGAAGCGCAGATCGCGGTTGCGCATGAGCACGCCCGGCAGCAACCCGCTCTCGCAGAGGATCTGGAAACCGTTGCAGATCCCCACCACCAGACCGCCGCGCGCCGCATGGGCACGTACGGCGTCCATGATATTGGCGCGGCCCGCGATGGCGCCGCAGCGCAGATAATCGCCATAGCTGAAGCCGCCGGGCACCAGCACGAGATCCGTGCCCGCAGGCAGCTCATGCTCAGCGTGCCAGACGAGGGTGGGTTTGTGGCCGGACGCCTGCTCCAGCGCGCGCATGGCGTCGCCTTCGCGATTGAGGCCGGGGAAAAGGAGGACGGCGGCTTTCATGCGGGCCTCAGAGGATCTCGACGCGGTAATTCTCGACGACGAGGTTGGCAAGCAGCTTCTCGCTCGCCGCCTTCAGCATCGCCTCGGCATGGGCGGGATCGGCCGCATCGATCTCGATGTCGAAGACCTTGCCCTGACGCACGCTGGCCACGCCCTCGACGCCCAGGGAGCGCAGGGCGCCTTCGATGGCCTTGCCCTGCGGATCAAGAACGCCAGTCTTCAGGGTGACGGTGACGCGGGCTTTCATCAGTCAGTCTCTCGCAATCGGAAGATGGAGAAAGCGGCGGATCTGGTCCGCCGCCTTGATCGTTACTGGACGAGCTTGGGTCCGCCAGAGCGCGGCGGCTCGTTTTCCTGCATGATGCCCAGACGGCGCGCGACCTCGGTATAGGCCTCCACGAGGCCGCCCATGTCGCGGCGGAAACGATCCTTGTCGAGCTTGTCGTTCGACTTGATGTCCCACAGGCGGCAGGAGTCGGGGGAGATCTCGTCGGCGACGACGATGCGCATCATCTCGCCTTCATACAGACGGCCGCATTCCATCTTGAAATCGACGAGACGGATGCCGACGCCAAGGAACAGGCCGCAGAGGAAATCGTTGACGCGAATGGCCAGCGCCATGATGTCGTCGATCTCCTGGGGGGTGGCCCAGCCGAAGGCGGTGATATGTTCTTCCGACACCATGGGGTCGTTGAGCGCATCGTTCTTGTAGTAGAATTCGATGATCGAGCGGGGCAATTGCTTGCCCTCCTCCATGCCCAGCCGCGTCGAGAGCGAGCCCGCCGCCACATTGCGCACGACCACCTCGAGCGGAATGATCTCCACTTCGCGGATCAGCTGCTCGCGCATGTTGAGGCGGCGAATGAAATGGGTGGGAACGCCAATATCATTCAGATGCTGGAACACGAATTCGGAAATCCGGTTGTTCAGGACACCCTTGCCTTCGATGACTTCATGCTTCTTGGCGTTGAAGGCGGTGGCGTCATCCTTGAAGTGCTGGATGAGGGTGCCAGGCTCGGGGCCCTCATAGAGGACTTTGGCCTTGCCTTCGTAAATGCGACGACGGCGGTTCATGTGGATCAACCGTGGCTGGAGAATGTCCATCGATCCGTGGCTCCTTTTAGAGGCTCCCGGACACCCTTTGGAGGCGCCCGATGAAGGCCTGCGAGACGGCCGCGGCGAAGGAAGCGACCCCCAGACTTGCGACCAGGGACAGCTCTTTCGCGGGCAACCTACAGGATTGGGGGGGCTGGCACAATGACAGCGACCCTCCGCTGGGGACGTTGCGGCGCTTTTCGTGGCGGCGCGGGGTCTTTTCAACAGGTCGGGCGCTCTGGCGCGGCCCATGAAGCTTGAGGGGGACCCCACAAATCACCGTGAGGGGGGCTTGGGAATGACAGAGATCAATGCATAGATCGTGTTCATGGCCTCAATGGGGAGGCTGAACCATTCATCAGCAGGCGGGAGGCCAAAATGACGACATTCGACAAACGCGGGGACGCCTTCGAAAACAAATTCGCCCATGACGAGACCCTGCGCTTCAAGGCCACCGCGCGGCGGAACAAGCAACTGGCGCTCTGGGCCGCCGAAAAGCTGGGCCGGACGGATCTGGACGCCTATGTGCGCGAGGTCATCGCCTCGGATCTGGAGGAGGCGGGCGACGAAGACCTTTTCCGCAAGATTCGCAGCGATTTCGACGCTGCGGGGGTGACCCAATCGGACCACCAGATCCGCCGCACCATGGATGAATTGCTCACCACGGCCATGGCGGAGATCAAGACGACCGGCTGATTCGTCAGAGGTTCTTAAGACCCATGGGGCATTCTGGCCCCATGACGAGAACCAGCGCAGCCATGGGGGATGAGGACGTCGGCGGGGAAGACCTGATCTTCCCCGGGGCCGCCCCTGCGCTCGCCCATGAGGCCCGGCGCTGGCTCGCGCATCTCAATGCCGAGCGCCGCGCCTCCCCCCATACGCTGGACGCCTACAAGCGCGAGCTGCGACAATTTTTCCGTTTTCTGGCGGACCATCTGGGCGAGGCGCCGGATCTGACCGCCTTCTCCGGCCTCCTGCCCGCCGATGTGCGCGCCTATATGGCGAGGCGCCGGGCGGAGGGGCTGGAGAGCCGCTCGCTCCTGCGCAGCCTGGCGGGCATCCGCTCCTTCGCCCGGCATCTGGAGCGCGAGGGCAAGGGCAAGGCCTCGGCGCTCGGCGCGGTGCGGACCCCCAAGATCGCCCGCTCCCTCCCCAAACCCCTGACCGCCACCGCCGCCCGGGCGGTCGCCAGCGCTGAGGCCCGCGATGGGGAGGCTCGCGCGCCCTGGATTCTGGCGCGCGACGCCGCCGTGCTGGGTCTGCTCTATGGGGCGGGCCTGCGTATTTCCGAGGCCCTGTCGATCACGCGGGCGCAGGCGCCCTGCGGCTCCGTGGACAGCGTGACCGTGCTGGGCAAAGGCCGCAAGATGCGCTCCGTGCCGGTGATCGCCCCCGTGCGGGCCGCCATCGACGCCTATCTGGAGATCTGCCCCTACAAGGTCGGCCCAGACGGCCCGCTCTTCGTGGGCCAGAGGGGCGGCGCGCTCTCGCCGCGAATCATCCAGCTGGCCATGGAGCGCCTGCGCGGCGCGCTGGGCCTACCCGACACCGCCACCCCCCATGCGCTGCGCCACTCCTTCGCCACCCATCTGCTGGCGCGGGGCGGGGACCTGCGCACCATTCAGGAATTGCTTGGCCATTCGTCGCTGGCGACGACGCAGATTTATACGGCGGTGGATTCGAGCCGACTGTTGGAGGCCTGGCGCTCGGCCCATCCGCGCGCCCGTTAACTCAGGCGGCGCTCCCCCGGCGCGCAATCCGCCACAGCGCTCGCAACCGCCGCAACAGCGGCCCCCTGCCCCCGATCAAGCCCGCCTCCACCAGCATCGCGCGGATCTGCGCCTTCAGCGGATCGACCTGCGCATGGGCCCAGGCGTGGGCGCGGGTGAAGAGATCATAGAGCCTCGCGAACCAGGGGATAGAGAGCAGCTTGTCCTTGCAGGCCTTGAACAGGAAGGCGGCGAGGCCGAAGCGCAGGATTTCGGCGAAGAGGAAGGCCGTCCCGCCCGCGACCCATTGTTTCTGCGCGAAAAGCCAGAAGGAGCCGAGCTTGATGGGCTCGCTCGCCACCACCGGGATCAGGAAGACCGCGAGGGTGGGATAGGGCGCCAGCCGGTCCATGAAGGCGATGACGGCCTGCTTCACCCGCTCCAGCGGGATCAGGTCGAAGAAGGCGCGGAACAGCGGCGCCAGCGTGTCCCAGAGCCAGGAGACCGCCAGAAAGCAGACCGCCACGGCGGTCCACAGGATTCGTTTCAAGCGCAGCACGTAGCCTCCGGGGGCGAGAACCCCCGCGAGGGAGGCTTCCTCAGATGTGGATGGCGCGCTTGTCCACTGCAAGGGCCGCCTCTTTGACGGCCTCGGACATGGTGGGATGGGCGTGGCAGGTGCGGGCGAGGTCTTCCGCCGAACCGCCGAACTCCATGAGCACCGCCGCCTCCGCGATCAGCTCGCCGGCGCCATGGCCCAGGATATGAACGCCCAGCACCCGGTCGGTGGTCGCGTCCGCCAGAACCTTCACGAAACCATCCGCATGGCGCATGGCGCGGGCGCGGCCATTGGCGGTGAAGGGGAACTTGCCGACCTTGTAGGCGACGCCCGCCGCCTTCAGCTCTTCCTCGGTACGACCGACCGAGGCGACCTCGGGGCTCGTGTAGACGACGCCGGGGATCACTTCGTAATTCACATGACCATGCTGGCCCGCGAGGATCTCGGCGAGCGCCATGCCCTCGTCTTCCGCCTTGTGGGCGAGCATGGGGCCGCGCACCACATCGCCGATGGCGTAGACGCCATCCACGCTCGACTTGAAGTGATCGTCGATCACGACCTTGCCGCGCTCCATGGCGACGCCCACGGCCTCGAGGCCCAGACCATCCGTATAGGGGCGGCGACCGATGGCCACGAGCACCACATCCGCGTCCAGGGTCTGCGCCTCGCCGCCAGCGGCGGGCTCCACGGTGATCTTCGCGCCCTTGGCGCCAGCCGCCACCTTGGCGACCTTATGGGAGAGCATGAAGGTGAAGCCCTGCTTCTCCAGCATGCGCTGGAACTGCTTGGCGACTTCATTGTCCATACCCGGCAGGATGCGGTCGAGATATTCCACCACGGTGACCTGCGCGCCCAGACGCGCCCAGACCGAGCCAAGCTCCAGACCAATGACGCCAGCGCCCACGACAACCATCTTGGCGGGAACCTTCTCCAGCAGCAGCGCGCCGGTGGAGGACACGATGGTCTTCTCGTCAACGGTGACGCCGGGCAACTGCGCCACATCGGAGCCCGTGGCGATGACGATATTCTTCGTCTCCAGCACGGTCACGGCGCCATCATCGGCGGTGACGGAGACATTGCCCGGCGCGGTGATCGCGCCATGGCCGAAGAAGGCCTCGACCTTGTTCTTCTTGAGCAGGAAACCCACGCCATTCACATTCGCGGCGACGGTGTCGTCCTTGTGCTTCATCATGGCGGGCATATCGAGCTTGGGCTTGCCGATGTTGATGCCCAGCGCAGGAAAATCATGGGCCGCCGTCTCGAACATTTCGGAGGCGTGAAGAAGGGCCTTGGAGGGAATGCAGCCCACGTTGAGGCAGGTGCCGCCATGGGTCTTGCGCTTCTCGACGACAGCCACCTTCATGCCAAGCTGCGCCGCGCGGATCGCGCAGACATAACCGCCGGGGCCGGTTCCGATGATGACGAGATCGTAGGACATGGGGATCGCTTTCAGCTCTGGATGGGTTCAGCCGCGCCGCTGACAAGCGCCTTGGCGCGGCCCGGCAGGCAATGGGAACAGGGGCGGAAGCCCGCGAGACGCGCGCTCGCCTCATCGGCGAAGAACACCCGGTTCTTCTGGTAGGAGCCGCGCGCCAGATAACGCGCGGCGGTCTTGCAATCGAGGCGCCCGTAGATCTTGTTGCGGCGATGGCCGCCAAGGGTTCCGCGAGCGCTCGACAAGAAAGGCGTTCCATCGGGGCCGGTGAGCGTGAAGAGCTTCATGCCGCCAGCCCCGAAGGTGAACTCACAGATCCAGCACGAGACGGGCCGGATCCTCCAGCGCTTCCTTGACGCGCACGAGGAAGGTCACCGCTTCCTTGCCGTCGACGATCCGGTGGTCATAGGAGAGGGCGAGATACATCATGGGGCGGATCTCGATCTTGCCGCCGACCACCATGGGCCGCTCCTGGATCTTGTGCATGCCCAGAATGCCCGACTGGGGGGCGTTGAGGATCGGCGTGGACATCAGCGAACCATAGATGCCGCCATTGGTGATGGTGAAGGTGCCGCCCTGCATCTCCTCCAGCTTGAGCGAGCCGTCGCGGGCGCGCTTGCCGAAGTCGGCGATGGTCTTCTCGATCTGGGCGAGGCCCATGCGGTCCGCGTTGCGCACCACGGGAACCACGAGGCCCTTCTCGGTGCCCACCGCAATGCCCAGATGGTAGTAGTTCTTGTAGACGAGGTCCGTGCCGTCGATCTCGGCGTTGACCGCCGGGATCTCCTTGAGGGCCTGGGTGCAGGCCTTCACGAAGAAGCTCATGAAGCCGAGCTTGGCGCCATGCTTCTTCTCGAAGACGTCCTTGTAGCGGGCGCGCAGGGCCATGACCTCGCCCATGTCGACCTCGTTGAAGGTCGTCAGCATGGCGGCGGTGTTCTGGGCGTCCTTGAGGCGGCGCGCGATGGTCTGGCGCAGCTTGGTCATGCGCACGCGCTCTTCAAGCGCGCTGTCATCGGCCGGGGAAGGAACGCGGGCGACGACAGGCGCCAGAGGTGTGGGGGCGGCGACCACGGGGGCAGCGGCCATAGCGGCGAGCACGTCGCCTTTGAGCACCTGGCCGCGCTTGCCCGAACCGGCGATGCCATCGGTGGACAGGTTGTTGTCGGCGGCGATCTTGGCGGCGGCGGGAGCCGGCGGCATCGCGGCGGGAGCGGACTTGGGCGCAGGCGCAGCCACGGGAGCGGCGGCGACCGGAGCGGGTGCGGGCGCAGCGCCAGCCCCGCCAGCGGCGATCTGGCCAAGCAGGGCGCCGGGGGCGACCGTCTCGCCATCCTTGGCGACGATTTCGGAGAGCACGCCGGACGCGGGCGCGTTGACTTCGATGGTGACCTTGTCGGTCTCGAGCTCGACCAAGGGCTCGTCAGCCTTCACCAAATCGCCGGCCTTCTTGTACCAGCGGCCGATGGTGGCCTCGGAGACGGATTCGCCCAGGGTGGGCACGCGGATTTCAGTAGCCATGCATCACCTCCGCGCCAGGCGCGGCCTTTCGATTATTGTTGAAGGAACCCGCGCCGCTCAAGCGGCGAAGGCCTCGTCGAGGAACGCCTTGAGCTGGGCGAGATGTCTGGACATGAGACCGGTCGCGGTCGCGGCGGAGGCCGGACGGCCCACATAGCGGGCGCGCTTGGCCTTGCCGCCGATCTGCGCGAGCACCCATTCGATATAGGGCTCGACGAAAGACCAGGCGCCCATGTTCTTGGGCTCTTCCTGACACCAGACCACATCGGCCTTCTTGAAGCGCGACATCTCCGTGACCAGGGCCTTCAGCGGGAAGGGATAGAGCTGTTCCACGCGCAGGAGATAGACATCGTCCAGCCCGCGCTTCTCGCGCTCTTCGTAGAGGTCGTAATAGACCTTGCCCGAGCACAGGATGACGCGACGGATCTTGTCATCCTTCACCAGCTTGATCTTCTCGCCCTTCAGATATTCCGCATCGTCCCACAGCAGGCGGTGGAACGAGGAGCCCGTCGCCATTTCGCTCAAGGTCGAGACCGCGCGCTTGTGGCGCAACAGCGACTTGGGCGTCATGAGGATGAGCGGCTTGCGGATGTCGCGCTGGATCTGCCGACGCAGGATGTGGAAGTAGTTCGAAGGCGTCGTGCAGTTGGCGACCTGCATGTTGTCCTCGGCGCAGAGCTGGAGATAGCGCTCCAGACGAGCCGAGGAATGCTCCGGACCCTGTCCCTCATAGCCATGGGGCAGGAGGCACACGAGGCCCGACATGCGCAGCCACTTGCGCTCGCCCGACGAGATGAACTGGTCGAAGAGCACCTGCGCGCCATTGGCGAAATCGCCGAACTGGGCTTCCCACATGACGAGCGAATCGGGCTCAGCGAGGGTGTAGCCATATTCGAAACCGAGCACCGCCTCTTCCGAGAGCATCGAATTGATGACCTCGAAACGGCCCTGCCCGTCGCGAATGTTGTTCAGCGCCACATACCGCGCCTCCGTCTCCTGATCGATCAGCACCGAATGGCGCTGAGAGAAGGTGCCGCGCTCGCAATCCTGACCCGACAGGCGCACGCGATGATTATCATCGACCAGGGTTCCGAAGGCGAGCGCCTCGGCCATGGCCCAATCGATTCCTTCGCCCGTCTCGACCATCTTCTGACGGCCATCGAGGAAGCGCTGGATGGTCTTGTGGACATTGAAGCCATCGGGCACGGAGCTAAGCTTGGAGCCGATCTGCTTCAGCTTGGCCACATCCACGCCGGTCTGGCCGCGACGCGGATCATCCGCCATCTCGGCGCCAGCCACGCGCATGCCCGCCCAGCGCCCATCCAGCCAGTCGGCCTTGTTGGGCTTGTAGGCGAGGCCCGCTTCGAACTCGGCGTCAAGACGTGAACGCCAGTCGGCGCGCATCTTGTCCACTTCGCCCTGGGTGACGACGCCTTCGCCGACCAGCTTCTCGGAATAGATCTCCAGCGTCGACTTGTGCGCGCGGATCTTCTTGTACATCAGCGGCTGGGTGAAGCTGGGCTCATCGCCCTCGTTGTGGCCGTAGCGACGATAGCAGAACATGTCGATGACGACGGGCTTGTGGAAGCGCTGCCGGAATTCGATGGCGATCTTGGCGGCGTAGACCACCGCTTCGGGATCATCGCCATTCACATGGATAATCGGCGCCTCGATCATCTTCGCCACATCGGAAGGATAGGGCGAGGAGCGCGAGTAGCGCGGATAGGTGGTGAAGCCGATCTGGTTGTTGATGATGAAGTGCAGGGAGCCGCCGGTGCGATGGCCCTTGAGGCCCGACAGGCCGAAGCATTCGGCCACCACGCCCTGACCCGCAAAAGCCGCGTCGCCATGGATGAGCAACGGCACGACCTGCGTGCGCTCGATCACGTCGCCCAGCTGGTCTTGCTTTGCGCGCGCCTTGCCGAGCACCACCGGATCGGAAATTTCCAGATGGGAGGGATTGGCGACGAGGGACAGATGCACCGCGTTGCCATCGAACTCGCGGTCCGAGGAGGCGCCCAGATGGTACTTCACATCGCCCGAACCATCGACCGCGTCGGGAGTGAAGGAGCCGCCCTTGAATTCGTGGAAGATGGCGCGGTGCGGCTTGCTCATGACTTGCGCCAGCACATTGAGGCGGCCGCGATGGGCCATGCCCAGCACGATCTCCTTCACGCCCAGCGCGCCGCCGCGCTTGATGATCTGCTCCAGCGCCGGGATCATGGACTCGCCGCCATCAAGGCCGAAGCGCTTGGTGCCGGTGAAGCGCAGATCGCAGAAGCGCTCGAAGCCTTCGGCCTCCACGAGCTTGGTGAGAATGGCGCGCTTGCCCTCGCGGGTGAAGGCGATGGTCTTGTCCGGACCCTCGATGCGCTCCTGCATCCAGGCCTTCTCGACGGGGTCGGACATATGCATGAATTCGAAAGCGATGGTGTCGCAATAGGTGCGGTTCAGGATCGCCAGCATCTCGGGGATGGTCGCGAATTCCAGACCCAGCACATGATCGATGAAGATCTTGCGATCATAATCCTCGGGCGTAAAGCCATAGCTCGAGGGATGCAGCTCCTCGTGATCCTTGCGGGCCTCCATGCCGAGCGGGTCGAGCTTGGCCTGAAGGTGGCCGCGCATGCGGAAGGCGCGGATCATCATGAGGGCGCGCACGCTGTCGCGGGTGGCGCGCTGGATGTCGGCGGCGGAGACCTCGGCGCCCTTGGCCTGACCCTTGGCCTTCAGCTTGTCGCCGACGACCTTCTCCACATCGCCCCAATTGCCATCGAGGGCGGAGATCGTGTCATTGCGCGGCGTCACCGGCCAGTTGGGCTTTTCCCAGGAGGCGCCCTGCGCATTGCGCGCGACGGTGGCCGGATCGTCCTTCAGGGCTGCGAAGAATTCGCCCCATGCGGCGTCTACGCTCGAAGGGTCCTTCTCGTAGCGCGCATGGAGTTCCTCGATATAGGCCGCGTTCGCGCCATAGAGGAAGGAAGTCTGAAGCAGCGACTGGTTGAGTTCTTGTCGCGACATTTCACGCCTCTTTCTTGGATCCACCCGGGAAGATTGCGGCGCAGGGGCCGCGAAGAGACCCCCGGGACGAACCCGGGGGCTTGTGGCTTCAGTGACCCTTGAGCACTTCGACGAGGGTCTTGCCCAGACGCGCCGGGGATGGCGACACGCGAATGCCAGCCGCTTCCATCGCCGCGATCTTGTCCTCGGCGCCGCCCTTGCCGCCGGAGATGATGGCGCCCGCATGGCCCATGCGACGACCGGGAGGCGCCGTGCGGCCCGCGATGAAGCCGACCATGGGCTTCTTGCGACCGCGCTTGGCCTCGTCAATCAGGAACTGCGCCGCGTCTTCTTCCGCCGAGCCGCCGATCTCGCCGATCATGACGATGGAGAGCGTGTGGGGATCGGCCAGGAACATCTCGAGCACGTCGATGAACTCGGTGCCCTTGACCGGGTCGCCGCCGATGCCCACAGCCGTCGTCTGGCCAAGGCCCTCGCGGGTGGTCTGGAACACGGCTTCATAGGTCAGGGTGCCCGAGCGCGACACGATGCCCACATTGCCGGGCTTGAAGATATTGGCGGGCATGATGCCGATCTTCGATTCGCCAGCGGTCACGATGCCCGGGCAGTTGGGGCCCAGCAGTCGCGACTTGGAGCCCGAGAGCGCGCGCTTCACGCGCACCATGTCGAGCACCGGGATGCCTTCGGTGATGCAGACGATGAGCGGGATCTCGGCGTCGATCGCCTCGCAGATGGAGTCGGCTGCGAATGGCGGGGGCACATAGACCACGGAGGCGGTGGCGCCGGTGGCCTCACGCGCTTCGGCGACCGTGTCATAGACCGGCAGGCCGATGTGGGTGGAGCCGCCCTTGCCCGGCGTCACGCCGCCGACCATCTTCGTCCCGTAGGCGATGGCCTGCTCGGTGTGAAAGGTCCCGGTCTTGCCGGTGATGCCCTGGCAGATGACCTTGGTGTTCTTGTCGATCATGACGGACATTATGCGGCCTCCTTAACGGCCTTGACGATCTTTTGAGCGGCGTCGTCGAGGTCATCGGCCGGGATGACGTTGAGGCCGGAAGCCAGAATGATCTGCTTGCCTTCTTCCACATTCGTGCCTTCGAGGCGCACGACCAGCGGAACCTGCAGGCCGACCGCCTTCACGGCGGCGAGCACGCCGCGCGCGATGACGTCGCACTTCATGATGCCGCCGAAGATGTTGACGAGAATGCCCTTCACGCTCGGATCCGAGGTGATGATCTGGAAGGCCGCCGTCACCTTTTCTTCGGTCGCGCCGCCGCCCACGTCGAGGAAGTTGGCGGGGGATTCGCCGTAGAGCTTGATGATGTCGAGGGTCGCCATGGCCAGGCCCGCGCCGTTGACCATGCAGCCGATGGTGCCTTCGAGGGCGATATAGGCGAGGTCATGCTTGGAGGCCTCGATCTCCTTGGCGTCCTCTTCGGTCTCGTCGCGCAGGGCCATGATCTCGGGATGGCGATAGAGCGAGTTCGAATCGAAGGAGATCTTCGCGTCGAGGCACTTGAGCTGACCCTGAGGGGTCACGATCAGCGGGTTGATCTCCAGCATCGCCATGTCCTTGGCGACGAAGGCCGCATAGAGCTGGCCGATGAGCTTGCCCGCCTGCTTGGCCAGATCGCCCGAAAGGCCAAGTGCCTTGGCGACCGTGCGGCCGTGGTGGGGCATGACGCCGGTGGCGGGATCGACCGAGAAGGTGTGGATCTTCTCGGGGGTGTCATGGGCCACCGCCTCGATGTCCATGCCGCCTTCCGTGGAGACCACGAAAGCGACGCGCGAGGTCTCGCGATCCACCAGAGCGGAGAGATAGAACTCCTTCTCGATGTCGGAGCCGTCCTCGATATAGAGGCGGTTGACCTGCTTGCCCGCAGGGCCGGTCTGGATGGTGACGAGGGTGTTGCCGAGCATCTGCTCAACGAAGGTCTTCACCTCCTCCACGGACTTGGCGAGGCGCACGCCGCCCTTTTCGCCAGCGGCGGCTTCCTTGAACTTGCCCTTGCCGCGGCCACCCGCGTGAATCTGGGATTTGACGACCCAGAGGGGGCCGCCAAGCTCATTGGCGGCGGCTTCCGCCTGGGCCACGTCGAGAACCGGCACGCCCTTGGAGACGGGCACGCCGAACTCCTTCAGGACCGCCTTTGCTTGATACTCATGAATGTTCATAGAGCGTCTCTCTGGTCAGCCGGCGCAGGGTCCGGTCGCAATTGTCTCGTTATCGGGTCGTGATGTCGGGACCGCGACGATGCGCGGCCCCGTGTTTGGATAAATCAGGCGAAGGCGGGATTGATGACCTTGCAGGCGTCGACCAGGCTCTTCACCGAGGCGACGGAGGTCGCGAACATCTTGGTCTCGTCCGCATCGAGGCTGATCTCGACGATCTTCTCGACGCCATTGGCGCCCAGGATCACGGGGACGCCCACATACATGCCCTTCACGCCATATTCGCCATCGAGATAGGCGGCGCAGGGCAGCACGCGGCGCTGGTCCTTGAGATAGGACTCGGCCATGGAGATGGCGGAAGAGGCTGGCGCATAGAAGGCCGAGCCGGTCTTCAGCAGGTTGACGATTTCGCCGCCGCCGCCGCGGGTGCGCTTGACGATGGCGTCGATGCGCTCCTGAGTGGTCCAGCCCATCTTCACCAGATCGGGAAGCGGGATGCCCGCCACCGTGGAGTAGCGCACGGAGGGAACCATGTCGTCGCCATGGCCGCCGAGCACGAAGGCGGTGACGTCCTGCACGGAGACATTGAACTCATCGGCGAGGAAGTAGCGGAAGCGGGCGGAGTCGAGCACGCCAGCCATGCCGACCACCTTGTTGGCGGGCAGGCCGCAGGCCTTCTGCAGGGCCCAGACCATGGCGTCGAGCGGATTGGTGATGCAGATGACAAAAGCGTCGGGGGCATATTGCTTGATGCCCGCGCCAACGGCTTCCATGACCTTCAGGTTGATGCCGAGCAAATCGTCGCGGCTCATGCCGGGCTTGCGGGGCACGCCAGCGGTCACGATGATCACGTCGGAGCCTGCGATGGCCTCGTAGCTGGAGGCGCCGGAGAGCTTGGCGTCGAAGCCTTCAACGGGGGCGGCTTCCGCAAGATCGAGGGCCTTGCCCTGGGGGACGCCGTCGGCGATGTCGAAGAGCACGACGTCGCCGAGCTCCTTGAGGCCAGCGAGGAGAGCGAGGGTGCCGCCGATCTGGCCGGCTCCAATCAATGCAATCTTGTTACGCGCCATGAAAGACGTCCTCTCGTGTTCATCTGGGGCGCTGCGCGAAGCCAGGGTCCCCGGGGCGCGCGTTGTTTGCCGCAGGCTGTCCGCGCTGGCAAGTCACGACAAAGTCTAAGTTATCTTTCGCTACGCGGCCTGAAAGCGCTCATGGGCGTCATAATTCAGAATTTTTGTTTTTTATCAGGTATTTATGATTTTATATGTGGCGCCCTGCCGCACCCTGAAAAACTGGTGACAAAAAACATATTTTGTCATTTGTCAGCTACAGAACCCCGCCTGCCAGGGCCCTGCGCAGGGCCCGAACCACCCTTTCGAAGCGCCCGTCAATCTGGGCGCGGGTCACCTCGGCGTCCGCCCGGATCGAGGAGGGATTGAAGAAACGGTGGGTCATGTCGAAAACCAGCGCCAACGCCCGGCGGATGTCATGGGCCGGAAAGGCGCCGCTGGAGATTCCGTCCTCCAGCACGCTGCGCACCTCCGTCTGAAGCTTGAGCCGGTGCTTGCGCGCCACCCCCCGCCCCTCGGCGGAGGCCTCGATCAGGAG
>CAMDOY010000025.1 GCA_945903655.1 Rhizobium sp. Q54
AGAAGAGCGCGCTCATGGGCGAGATGGGGGCGAAGGTGAGGGCCATGCCGACCAGGGTGGCCGCCGCCAGCGCCCCATAGAAGGCCTTGGCCTCCAGAGGTTTGCGCGAGAGGCCGATGGTCCAGTCGAAGGCCTCGCCCAGCGCATAGGCCGCCGAGCCCCCCAGCACCGGCACCGCCAGCAGGCCCGTGCCGACAATCCCCAGCGTGAAAACCATGAAGGCGAAGGAGCCCGCCAGCGGACGCAAGGCTTCCGCCGCCTGGGCGGAGGTCTCCACAGTGGTGACGCCCGCCGCATGCAGCGTGGCCGCCGTGGTCACGATGATGGCCAGCGCCACCAGATTGGAGAAACCCATGCCAAAGAGCGTGTCGAGCTCGATGCGCTCCAGCGCGCCCGGCCCCTGTTCGGGGGCGTCCAGCAGGTCCGTACGGAAGGGGAAGAGGCGGATGTCCTCGGCCTCTTCGGAGGCCTGCCAGAAGAAGAGATAGGGGCTGATGGTGGTGCCCAGCACCGCCACGATGGTGGTGAGGTGATCCTTGTCGAAGACGAGGGTGGGCAGCACCAGATCCACCGCCAGCCTGCGCCAGTCCACATCCACCACCATGACGGTGGCGAAATAGGCGAAGAGGGACAGCGTCAGCCATTTGAGCACCCGCACATAGCGGGCGTAATCCACGAAGATCTGCAACCAGATGCAGAAGGCGCCGAAGCCCAGCACCAGCAGCCAGCGCGGCGCGGGGACGAGGAGCGCGGCGGCGTCCGCCATGGCGCCGAGATCCGCCCCCAGATTGATCACATTGGCCACGAGCAGCAGGCAGACCATGGCGCGCATAAGGGCGGGCGGATAGTTGCGGCGCAGCACCCCCGCCAGCCCCAGGCCGGTCACCCGGCCGATTCGCGCGCTGACCATCTGGGCGGCGGCCATCAGGGGCCAGGAAAACAACATGACCCAGGTCAGCCCATAGCCGAACTGGGCGCCCGCCTGCGAATAGGTGGCGATGCCGCTGGGGTCGTCGTCGGAGGCGCCGGTGATGAGGCCGGGCCCCAGCACATCAAGCCAGCGCGACCGGCGTGCGCCGGAGGCGGGGTCCGGGCTTTCGGGGTCGTCGGGCGGTTGTGGATGGGTCATTTCAACCCCGTGACGCGGCAAATGACAGGCGGCCCCTCATAATGGTAAGCAGAGCCCATGACCGCAACGCCCCTGCCCCTCGACCAGACCCCCGCCTCGACCCTGTCCGCCCTGCGCACCCTCGGCCTCGAGCGGGCCGGGATCGCCGCGCTGGAGGCCGCCCTGCTGGAGCCCACCTGCGGCCTTGCGGCCCGGTTCGACGCCGCCGTGGCGCTGATCACCCGCGCCACGGGCCGCGTGATCATCACCGGCATGGGCAAATCGGGCCATGTGGGCCGCAAGATCGCCGCAACCCTCGCCTCCACGGGAACCGCCGCCTATTTCGTCCATCCGGGCGAGGCGAGCCATGGGGATCTCGGCATGATCCAGTCCGGCGACGCCATTCTGGCCCTGTCCTGGTCGGGCGAGACGGCGGAGCTGGCGGACATCATCACCTATTCGCGCCGCTACGGCATCGCCCTGGTGGCCCTCACCTCCAACGCCGAATCGGCTTTGGGACGCGAGGCCGATGTGTGCCTTGATCTGCCGAAATCCGAAGAGGCCTGCCCCAACGGGCTCGCGCCCACCACCTCGACCACCATGCAGCTCGCCATGGGCGACGCCCTGGCGGTGGCTTTGTTGGAGGCGCGCGGTTTCACAGCGCAGGATTTCCGCCAGTTCCATCCCGGCGGTAAGCTGGGCGCCAATCTCTCCTTCGTGCGCGACATCATGCACAAGGATGCGGGGGTGCCGCTGGTGCCTTTGGGCGCGCGCATGGAGCAAGCCCTCATCGAAATGACCGGCAAGCGATTCGGCTGCGTGGGTGTGATCGACGACGCGGGCCTTCTGGTGGGCATCATCACCGACGGCGATTTGCGCCGCCGCATGAAGGTGAGCCATGATCTGCTGGCCGAGCCCGTGGAGCAGGTGATGACTCCCCGCCCCATGACCATCAGCCCCGACACCATGGCCGCCGAAGCGCTCGCCATGCTCAACGAGACCAAGCGCTCGGTGGTGCTGGTGGTGGACGGCCATCTGAAGCCCGTGGGCATCGTGCATCTGCACGACCTCTACCGGGTTGGCGTGGCCTGAGCCTTAATTGACGACCACCCGCGTGCCCGTGCCGACCCGCTGATAGAGGTCGATCACATCCGCGTTCATCATGCGGATGCAGCCCGAGGACACCGCCTGCCCGATGGTGTCGGGCTCGTTGGTGCCGTGGATGCGGAACATGGTGTCCTTGCCGCCCCGATAGAGATAGAGCGCTCGCGCCCCCAGGGGATTGTCGATGCCGCCATTCATGTGGCGCGGCAGGTCTGGACGGCGTTTGAGCATTTCGGGAGGCGGCGTCCAGCCGGGCCAGGAGGCCTTGCGGCCCACATGGGCGACGCCGCGCCATTTGAAGCCCCGGCGCCCGACCCCAATGCCATAGGCCATGGCCTGACCACCCCCCAGCGACAGATAAAGCCTGCGCGCGCGCGTATCGACGGTGATGGCGCCCGCTGGCTGGCCGGTGGGATCGGAGACGAGGTGACGCGTGCCGCCGGAGCGTTCGGCGCGGGGCTCGTAACTGCGCGCGCCCTGATTCGCATCCGGCCAGAAACCGGCGGTCCGCAACCGCGCCTCCCGCTCGTCCTCATAGCGGGGATCGCGATAGAGGTTGGGCGGCAAGGCGGGACGCGCGGCGCCATAGGCGGCGCCGGGGAAGGAGCGGCCAAATTGCGCGGCGGCGGGCGCGCTGAGAAGGACAAGAGCTGAGAGGGCGCACAGGGCGCCATTGGAGAGAGGCTTGAGGGCCATGGCGGATCACTCTTTCGACGGGAGACGCAACTGAGCAGTCGCCTCGGAAAAACGTCGCCGGAAGAGGAAAGGTTGCGCCTGGTTTGGCGGCCTGCGGTTAAGCCCTCTGGCTCACCGTCGCGGCCAGCTGAAATCATCCGCCCGGCCCGGGCGCGGATCCATGGGGCGGCCCTGCACCAGGGCGCGGTCCAGCAGGGCCTCGGCGTCGCTGGCCTCGCCGGAGCGGCGGGCGCGGGTCGTCGCAAGCTCCCCGCCTTTCGCATTCAAAGGCCCGGTCAGCGGAACCACGGCGCCAGCGGCGGGGCGCACGGGGATCACGACCTCAGGCGTAGGCGCCAGGGCGGGCAGGGTCACGACGGGGACCGCCATCACCTTCACCGGCTCCGCCGCGGGCGCTGGCGGCGCAGGGGCCTGCGAGGACGGCTCCCCATTGGCGGCGGGATCCACGGTGACGACGGCCGGCTCAATCCTGGGCTCGATGGAATCCACCAGTCGATTGATCTCCATCTCGACGAAGTGCGCGGCCTTGCGGGCGCCAGGCCTGGTGAAATGCACGCCGTCGGGGGCGCGCAATTTCTGAAACTGACCGCTCACATCCGGGCCATAGGTGGTGAACTGACCGCGATCATCCAGAAAGGCGTCCCAGACATCCACATAGATGGCGCCAGCCCGGCCCGCGCGATCCCGGATGATCGCGTTGATCTGCTCCATGTCGGCGGAGACGCGCTCGTTCTTCATCACCGGCAGACCCACCCAGATCAAGGGGATCCCCCGCGCCTTGAAGGCCTGGGCGATTGTCTCCACCCGGTCGCCATAGATCTGTTTCCAGCGCGGCGACCGCAGATCAAAGGCGCCGGTCTCGTCGCGCAAGGGCTGGCGATCATTGACGCCCAACAGGATGACGGCGGCGCTGATGGAATCGTTGGACTCCAGAAGATCGCGCGCGTTCTTCACCCAGTCAAAAGCGTCGTTGCGCACCAGTCCCGTGTTCTCGCGCGCCTTGCGCATCACGACCATGTCGGCGCGCGCGCCATAAGCCTCCGCCAAACCCTGCCCCAGCGTGACGCCCAGACTGTCGCCGAGCACGGCGAGGGTGAAGAGGGCGCCAGCCGGACGGGGGGCTGGGGGCCTCTCCTCCGTCAAGGGAACGGCGGGAACGTCAGCGGTCTGCCCGCTGGCCTCCTCGGGCGCTGCGGCGGGCGCAGGACTTTCAGGAGCGGGCTGCTCCACCGCAAACCCCCGCACGGGCGCCGCGCGACGAATGAGATGGGTAGGCCGCTGCTTGATGGGAGCGGCGCTCTGGGGCTGCCGCAGCCGCTCCCGGTCAGCGCGGAAGAAAGCGGCGGCGTTCTCTTCTTCGATGGCGAGAGCGGGCGCGCAGAGCGCCAGCAGGAAGCCCAGGGTCGCGGCGATCCGCTTGCGCCCACGCCAAGGGGCAAGCGCCCCCGCAGGGAGGCTCAATGGCTCTGGTCTGGATGAAAGGCGCAGCATGAGCCGAATATAGCGCAAAACAGGCAAAAGTCAGCGCCGTTCGGCGGAGGCCTCGACCACGGGCCAGGGCCTGCGCAGGGGCTGCGCGCCCGCGATGCGGTCCGCCAGGAGGGCGACGCCAAAAGCATAGGCCATGGCGTTGTTATAGCTGCGGATCACCTTGAAATTCTTCGTCACGAGAAAGGCGGGGCCATTTT
The DNA here is from genome assembly GCA_945903655.1 of Rhizobium sp. Q54. Classification (GTDB taxonomy): domain Bacteria; phylum Pseudomonadota; class Alphaproteobacteria; order Rhizobiales; family Beijerinckiaceae; genus Terripilifer. The sequence goes on from CAMDOY010000025.1 coordinate 4,597, forward strand.
CACCCGTGGGCGCCAGCAGCATGGCTTCGCCCGTCTGCGGCAGAGGCTCGCCATCGGCGCGCGTGACCCCAAAACGCGAAAAAGCCCCGAAGGGCCCGTAGTTGACGCCGAAGGCTGCGGTCGCGCCCGGCGGTGCAAACACCTCGAAACCCCAGCCCTGGGTCCTGTCCCAGCCGTGCTTCGCCAGATAATTGGCGCTGGAGCCCAGGGCGTCCGCCACATTGGTCCAGATGTCCTTGCGGCCATCGCCATCGAAATCAACGGCATAGGCGCGGAAGCTCGAGGGCATGAACTGGGTCTGGCCCATGGCGCCCGCCCAGGAGCCCGTAAAGGTCCCCGCCACCACATGACCCTCTTCCAGGATTTGCAGGGCGCCGATCAGCTCACGCTGGAAGTAATCGCCGCGATAGCCCGCGAAGGCGAGGGTGGCCAGCGCCCGCAGCACCGGCGTATTCCCCGTGAAGCCGCCGAAATTCGTCTCCATGCCCCAGACCGCCAGCAGAATATGGCGGTCGACCCCGTGGCGCGCTTCGATCTGACCCAGCAAGTCGCTCAGCTCGGCGGCCCGGGCGACGCCCGTCTCGATGCGGCGGGCCGAGACGGCGCTCGCCAGATAGTCCGGCAGGGTCTTGGAAAACTCGGGCTGGCGACGGCTCTTGGTCAGCACGGCCTCATCGGGCTCCATGCCCTCGAAGGCCGCCTCGAAGAGCGCGCGGGAGACGCCGCGCTGCTGCGCCTGCGGCCAGAGCTTCATGACGAAGGCCTGGAATTGCGGATCGGGCGCGCTCTGCGCCCGCGCCGGCAAACGCACCAGGGTCAGAAAGAGAACGAAAAAGACCAGCATGACGCCAGCGACGCGCAGACCCTGACCCAGGGCCGCCGACTTGCTGCGGATGAAGGGCGAAGGCCTCATCTGCACGCAAGGTAAGTTTATGTTCACCATAGCCGTTCCCGTTGTCTGTAAAAGCAATCAGGGAAGGTTAGGGTGAGCCCAATATATTAATTATTCATTTACCATAAAAATAAAAACAGCCTTGAAAGGTCAAGCTTAAGATCATTTAATTCATAAGTTTGAGTCGCAAGACAAAGATATTTGTTGAAGTATGAATAAAATTGTCCAATCTTTATTGCCAAGTTCATGTCTATATTTAGCGTCAACGGAGATCAGACCTCCATCAAGCACCCCGTAGGGGGAGACGCCCCCTTGCCCGCCCTCACCGGCGGCACGGTGCGTTGGTTGACACCAGCGGCGATTTGATGACTTTCGCGCCAGATCAGGAGAGCACCATGAAGAATGCAAAGAGGCTGGCGCTGGCGGCGGTTTTGGCGGTCAGTTCGGTGACGGGCGCGGCGCTGGCGCAGGGCGTCGGCAGGGTCCCCACCATGGTCATCGGTTTTGGGCCAGGCGGCGGCTATGATCTGTGGGGCCGCGTCATCGCGCGCCATATTGGCAAATTCCTCCCCGGCAGCCCCAATCTGGTGGTTCAGAACATGCCGGGCGCAGGCAGCTATGTGGCGGCGAGCTGGATCTACAATATCGCGCCGAAGGATGGCTCGGTGATGGGCATCATCGCCCGCGACGCCACCATGGGGCCGCTAACAGGGGCTGACGGCGCGCGTTTTGACGCGACGAAAATGTCATGGATCGGCACGCCCACCACCGAGACCAATGTCTGCATCGCCAATGCGACGGCTGCGGTGAAAAGCGTCGATGACCTCTACACGAAGGAGCTCATCATCGGCGACACCGGGCCGGGCACGGGCACCCGCAGCTATCCGCTGGCGCTGAACGCCTTGCTCGGCATGAAATTCAAGCTCGTCTCTGGCTTCCCCTCCTCCTCCGACGTTTTCCTCGCCATGGAGCGCGGCGAGGTGGACGGCATGTGCGAATCCCTCGACAGCGTGATCGGCAAAAGGCCGGACTGGCTGGCGACGAAGAAGGTGCGCATCCTCTTCCAGGGCGGCGCTGAGCCCAATCCCCATGTGGATGCGCCCTTCGTGCTCGATTTCGCCAAGACCGAAGGGCAGAAGGCGGAGATCAGCTTCCTCTATGCGGGCCAGGGCATCGGTCGCCCCTTCGTCGCCCCGCCGAACCTGCCCGCCGACAAGCTGAAGATGCTGCGCGACGCCTTCGACAAGACCATGAAGGACCCCGAGTTCATCGCGGACGCCAAGCGCCAGAAGCTGGATGTGGAGCCTAAGGATGGCGCTCATCTCGAGCAATTGGTCCGCGACATCTATGCGACGCCAAAGCCGATTATCGAGAAGATCGGGAAGTTGATTCAGTAAGAAAAAGGCCCCGCCTTTTAAATGGCGGGGCCGTTACATTCAGCGCACCAGAATATTCCGGAACTGCCAGGGATCGCTCTCGTCGATGTCCTCGGGGAAGAAGCCGGGGCGATTGGCGAGCGGCGTCCAGTCGGTATAGAAGCCATTGACCGGGCCCAGATAGGGCGTCTGCACTTCGAGGCAGCGCTTGTAGTCCATCTCGTCGGCCTCGACGATGCCAGCGTTCGGATTCTCCAGCGCCCAGACCATGCCCGCGAGCACGGCTGAGGACACCTGAAGGCCCGTGGCGTTCTGGTAGGGCGCGATCTGGCGGGTCTCTTCGACCGACAGCTGCGAGCCATACCAATAGGCGTTCTTGCCGTGGCCATAGAGCAGCACGCCCAGCTCGTCGATGCCGCTGGCGATCTCCTTTTCGGTCAGGATGTGATGCGCTTCCTGCATCACGCCCGCGCGGCCGAACAGCTCGTGCAGCGACAGCACCGCGTCATCGGCGGGGTGATAGGCGTAGTGGCAGGTCGGGCGGTAAACCACCTTCTCGCCATCGCGCACGGTGTAGTAGTCCGAGATTGAAATCGCCTCATTATGGGTGACGAGGAAGCCATATTGCGGGCCGGGGGTCGGGCACCAGGAGCGCACGCGCGTATTGGCGCCGGGCTGGTTCAGATAAATCGCCGCGCCGCAGCCAGCCTTGTGGGTTCCAGCATTGGCGGGCATCCACTTTTCATGGGTGCCCCAGCCCAGTTCCGCAGGCTGCATGCCCTCGGACAGGAAGCCCTCGACCGACCAGGTGTTGACGAAGACATCGCGCGGCTTGGCGGTCTTGGCCACCTGCGTGTCGCGCTCGGCGATATGCACGCCCTTGACGCCCAGACGATGGGCGAGGGCGGCCCAGCCCTCGCGGGTTGTGAGCTCGGGCTCGCTGTGGCCGAGGTCGCGGGCGATGTTGACCAGCGCCTGTTTCACGAACCAGGAGACCATGCCGGGATTGGCGCCGCAGGTGGAGACAGCCGTGGTCCCGCCGGGGCTGCGACGGCGGGCGGCAAGCATGGACTCGCGCAGGGCGTAGTTCGAGCGCTCGTCCGGGCCAAGCGATGTGTCGAAGTAAAAGCCGACCCAGGGCTCCACCACCGTGTCGATGTAGAGCACGCCCAGTTCACGCGCGAGTTCCATCAGCGCGACCGAGGAGGTGTCGACCGAGAGGTTGACGCAAAAGCCCTGGCCCTCGCCATTGGTGAGCAGGGGCGTCAGCAGCTCGCGATAGTTCTCCTTCGTCACGGCCGCCTGCACGTAGCGCACGCCACGCTCGTCGAGCAGGGCGCGGTCGCGATCATCGGGATCGATGACGACGACGCGGCTGCGGTCGAAGTTGAAGTGGCGCTCGATGAGCGGCAGGGTTCCCTTGCCGATCGAGCCGAAGCCGATCATCACGATGGGGCCGGTGATGGTCCCGTGGATGGGCCAATTGGTCATGCCTGTAACTCCAAATAAAGCGGGGTCCGATGGACGGACCCCGGGATCTCGCCGCGCTCGATGCAAGCGCGGCAGGTGAGGTCAAGCGGCGATCACGCCGCCTTGGAAATCCGCCTGCGCTCCATGGCGCCGGTGGCGACGAACATGCCCGTTGCATGGGCGAGAGCGCCGGGCGCCAATTCGAGCCCCAGAAAGCGGGCGGGATCATACCAACCCGGCAGATCGAAGCCCCGCATTGGCGCACGAGCGAAGCCGAAGCGGCTGTAATAGGGCTCGTCGCCCACAAGGATGACCGCTTTATGACCAAGCGCCTGCGCGCGGTCGAGACCCATGCGCATCAGGGCGGTGCCAAGGCCGAGGTCGCGATGGCTTTCCGCCACCGCGAGCGGGCCCAGCAGCAGCGCGGGCGCGCCGCCCGCCTCCACATGCCAGAAGCGCAGGGTCCCCACGAGGGCCTCGCCATCCTTGGCGACGAGCGCAAGGCCCCGCGCAGCCACGCGCCCCTCGCGCAGACGCTCGCAGGTCTTTTCGAAACGCGAAGAGCCGAAAGAAGCGTCGAGCAGGCGCTCGCGCGCGCTCACATCTCCTGCGCGTTCATCGCGCAGGATGACGCCGGACTTTTCAACGACAAGCGGAAACACAGGCGCGACGACGCGCGCAGCAGCTAGCAAGGTCATGCAAGCCTCCTTCGGAGACGAGACGACCCTCGCACCCACAGGGGGCCGTTCGGGACAGGAGCGGATGAAAGCTCCCCGCACAACAGGCGGGGAGAGACGCTGCGGGAGATGAACCCGTCAGATCACGTAGGACTGCAAGGGCGGGAAGCCATTGAAGCCCACGGCGGAATAGGTCGTCGTATAGGCGCCCGTGCCCTCGATCAGCACCTTGGTTCCGATTTCCAGGCTCACGGGAAGGAAATAGGGGTCCTTTTCGTAGAGCACGTCCACGGAATCGCAGGTGGGACCAGCGAGCACGCAGGCCTCGACCTCGTCGCCATCGAACTCGGTGCGGATCGGGTAGCGAATCATCTCATCCATGGTCTCGGCAAGGCCATTGAACTTGCCGATGTCGAGATAGACCCACTTCACCGTATCATCCGCCGACTTCTTGGAGATCAGCACCACCTCGGCCTCGATCACGCCCGCGTTGCCGACCATGCCGCGGCCGGGCTCGATGATCGTCTCGGGAATGCTGTTGCCGAAATGCTTGCGCAGGCTGCGGAAGATCGCCTGACCATAGGCGCGCACCGCAGGCACGTCCTTGAGATACTTCGTGGGGAAGCCGCCGCCCAGATTCACCATGGACAGGTGAATGCCGCGCTCGGCGAGATCCTTGAAGATCGTCGCGGAAGCCTTCAGCGCGCCGTCCCACATGCGCGGGTTGCGCTGCTGCGAACCGACGTGGAACGAGACCCCGTAGGCCTGCAGGCCAAGCTGATGGGCGCGATCCAGCACGGTCGTCGCCATCTCCGGCACGCAACCGAACTTGCGCGACAGGGGCCATTCGGCGCCCGCGCCGTCGCACAGGATCCGGCAGAACACCTTGGCGCCGGGCGCGACGCGCGCGATCTTCTCGACCTCTTCGACGCAATCGACCGCAAAGAGGCGGATGCCGAGCTCATAGGCCCGGGCGATGTCGCGCTCTTTCTTGATCGTGTTGCCGAAGGAGACGCGGTCAGGCGAGCAGCCGGTGGCCAGCACCTGCTGGATCTCGACCACGGAAGCCGTGTCGAAGAAGGAGCCCAGACGTGCCAGCAGGTCGAGCACTTCAGGGGCCGGATTGGCCTTCACGGCGTAGAACACGCGGGTGTCCGGCAGGGCCTGGGCGAAGGCGCCGTAGTTGTCGCGCACGACATCGAGATCAAGGACCATGCACGGCCCTTCATCGAGACCCTCTTCACGGCGGGCGCGGAGAAATTGTTGAATACGGTCAGTCATCGCGGCATCCCTTCGACGCATGCGGCTTTGGCGCATGCATTCACAGTGGCTTCCTGGATGACGATGCCCCGCGCAGCGCGTGGTGGAGACGCGACCGCGACAGTTGAACCGCCAGCCATGACCGTTTGCTCCGAACCATCAAAGGCGTCGGAACATCCAGCCGGTTGAAGCGCCGTGGACACTTTCACACGCGGGCGTGAGCCAGCGCGTTAGGTGGCCTTCGTTTGGATGGGATGAGCTCCCCTCCGCACGTGCGGCAAGATAGACAAGCCTCTTCGGTGAGTTGGCTTTGGAGGCCAACAGAGACGAAAAAGCCCGGTCCGTCGTTGCTTTAAGTCGCGTCCCCCGTTTGGCGGGGTTCGCCGGTTCGCTCCGGCTGCCGGTTTTTTCTGACGGTTAACCGGCCTCTTGTCCGGATCCCCGCCAACCGACACACGACCACAGGCACGTGCGATTTGGGCAAGGCGATCAATAATGCGATTCTCAGCAGACACAAGCGGAAATTTGGCTGTTTGGCCCCCAGGGCCGAAAAAAACTTATTCGAGCCGGTGGTGTGGGGCGGGCGCCACGCTTGCCGACCCGCTGAAAGCCCGTTACCTCACCTTTGGGCGCTCCAGCCGCAGGGACTCCGCTTCACCCATGTTCGAGATCGACCGTCGAAAGCTCGTCGCGTCGCTGGCCCTCTCGGGGGCGGCGACCCTCGCCGGACAGGCCCAGGCCCAACAGCCCGCCGGCGCCCCGCAAGCCCAGGCCACGCCCAACGGGGTTGCAAGTTTCAGTTACCACCCCGTTCTGCGCCGGGCTCGCGAACTCGCCAGCGTGCCGCTGACGCCGACCGCCGCCCTGCCCGACCAGCTCGCGAAACTGGAGGCCGAAGCCTGGCGCGACATCCGCTTCCGGCCTGAGCGGGCGCTATTATCCAATAATAACAGTCAATTCCGTCTGACGACCTATCATCTGGGCCATAGCTTTCAGCGTCCGGTGACCGTGAATGTGATTCGCGACGGCATCCCGACGCCCATTCCCTACGCCGCCAACCTCTTCGACTACGGCGCCACGAAGTTCGACAAGCCCCTGCCAGTGAACCTGGGCTTCGCGGGCTTCCGCCTGCAATATCCGCTCAATGACCCCCGAGGCTTTGATGAGGTGATCTCCTTTCTGGGCGCCAGCGCCTTCAGCTTCCTGGGTCGGGGCCAGCGCCATGGCGTCTCCAATCGCGGGCTGGTCGTGAACGGGGGCGCGGCGCCGGAGGAAACCCCTTACTTCCGCGAATTCTGGATCGAAACGCCGGAGCCCGGCGCCTCCCGCATCACCATTTACGCCCTGCTGGACGGGGAGGCCGCGACCGGCGCCTATCGTTTTGATCTGACGCCTGGCGCCGAGACGAAGCTGGAGGTCAACCTCACATTGTTTGCGCGCAAGGCCGGAACGAAGCTGGGCGTCGCGCCCCTGCGCACCATGTTCTTCACGGGCGAGAACGACCGGCGCGGGCATGGGGATTACAGGCCGGAAGTGCATGATTCCGACGGCCTGCTGATCCACACCGGCGCGGGCGAATGGCTCTGGCGCCCCCTGCGCAACCCCGCCGCGCCTGAAATTTCCGCTTTCCTTGACAAGGACGTGCGGGGCTTTGGCCTGCTCCAGCGCGACAGGACCTTCGCCCATTATCAAGATCTCGATCTCGCCTATGAGCAGCGCCCGAGTTGCTGGATCGAGCCCCTGGGCGCCTGGGGCGAAGGCCATGTGGAGCTGCTGGAAACTCCGACCGAGGACGAAACCGCCAAAAATATCAGCGCCTTCTGGGTTCCGCGCGAGGCGCCCGAGCCCGGCAGGCCTCTAACCCTTGGCTATCGTATCCGGTCAAGCCTCGAGACGCCCAAGCTGTCCCCGGGGGGGCGCGCCATCAGCGCCTATCAAACGGAGGTGAAGTCCTCCAGCGCCAAAGACCCCGCCCCGCCCAACGCCCGCCGCTTCCTCATTGACTTCGCAGGCGGGGATCTGCCGTTCTTTCTGAGCGAGCCTTCCTCCGCAGCCGCGACCATCACGACGACCCAAGGCCGCATCCTGCGCTCGTCCCTGACGCCGAACCCCCACACCAAGGGCTTCCGCGCCAGCTTCGATGTGCAGCTTGAACCGGGCCAGGCCACCGATCTGCGGGTCTTCCTGCGCCACGGGTCGCGCCGGATCACGGAAACCTGGACTAGGCCTTTCAAGGCTGAGTGATCGGCCTTGCGCGCTGCGCCGTAAACCGCGACAACGGGTCCTCCACCAACACCGAGGGCCCGCATCGGCCGGAAGGAGCGTCGTGAAACACTTTCTCGCAATCTTGGGAACCACCCTCGCCCTTCTGGGCCAGCCGCTGACCGGACCGGCGGAGGCCGCCGACAAGGTGACCTTTGCAACCAACTGGCTCGCAGAGGCCGAGCATGGCGGCTATTATCAGGCCGTCGTGGACGGCACCTACGCGAAGTATGGGCTTGAGGTGAAGATCCTGCCCGGCGGGCCCCAGGCCAATAACCGCCTGCTGCTGGCCGCGGGTCGCGTCGATTTCTTCATGGGCGCGAATATGATCCAGGCCTTCACGGCGGTGGAGCAGAATGTGCCGACTGTCGCCATCGCGGCGAGCTTCCAGAAAGACCCCACCATCTTCCTGTCTCATCCCGGCGTGGGTTTCGACCGCTTCGAGGACCTGCCGAAAGCCACAGCCTTCATCGGCAAGGATATGCTGGTCTCCGCCTTTCAATGGTTGAAGCTCGCCTATGGCTTCAAGGACGAGAAGGTGAAGCCCTATACCTTCAACTCCGCGCCCTTCATCGCCGACAAGAATTCGATCCAGCAGGGTTTTCTGACCTCCGAGCCCTTCGAAGTGGAGCGGCAAGGCAAGTTCAAGCCCAATGTCTTCCTGCTGGCGGACCATGGCTACGACACCTATTCCACCACCATCGAAGTGCGCCGCGACACGATGGATAAGAACCCCGACATGGTGCAGCGCTTCGTCGACGCCTCAACCATCGGCTGGTATAATTATCTCTACGGCGACAACGCCGCCGCGAACGCCGCCATCAAGAAAGACAATCCCGACATGAGCGATGAGCAGATCGCTTTCACCATCGCCAAGATGAAGGAATATGGGATCGTTGATTCCGGCGACACGCTCACCAAGGGCATCGGCGCCATGACGGACGAGCGCGTGAAAAGCTTCTTCGACAAGATGGCGAAGGCTGGCGTGGTGAAAGCGGATCTCGATTACAGGAAGTCCTATGACCTGCGCTTCGTGAACAAGGGCGTCGGCCTGTCGCTGCGTCCGAAGAACTGACCTGATATGGCGGACATGCTGAGCCTGCGCGGCGTCGACAAGGTCTTCGCCACGGGCGCGCAGGCGCTGGGCGGCCTTGATCTTGATGTGCGCGAAGGCGAGTTCCTGAGCCTGCTGGGGCCTTCGGGCTGCGGCAAGTCCACGGCCCTGCGCATGATCGCGGGCCTCTCCCAGCCCACGCGCGGATCCATGGAGTGGCGCGCGGGACGGCCCGAGATCGGCTTCGTGTTTCAGGACGCGGTGCTGATGCCCTGGGCCAATGTGTTCGACAATGTCTGGCTGCCGCTTCGGCTCACGGGCCAGTCGCGCGCGCAATCGGCTGTGCGGATTGAAGCCGCGCTGGAGCTTGTCGGCCTTGATGGTTTCGCCAAGGCCTATCCGCGCGAATTGTCCGGCGGCATGAAGATGCGCGTCTCCATCGCCCGCGCCATGGTGCTGCGTCCCGCGCTTTTGCTCATGGACGAGCCCTTTGCGGCGCTCGACGAGATCACGCGCCTCAAGCTCAACAACGATCTGCTGCGCCTGAAGCAGGAGCTGGGGGCGACGGTGGTTTTCGTGACCCATTCGGTGTTCGAAAGCGTCTATCTGTCGAGCCGCATCGCGGTCTTCAGCGCGCGGCCCGGGCGCGTGGTGGCGGAAATAGAAGTCGATGCGCCGCTGCCGCGCGATGATGATTTCCGCCTGACCCCGCTCTATGGGCATGCCTGCAAAGAGGCCTCCGACGCCCTGCACAAAGCCATGGGAGAGGCCTGAGATGCGCCGGTCTTTCGCCGATTACGCGCTGCCGCTCCTCGTCTTCCTCGCCATGATCGGCCTGTGGGAGGCGCTGGTGCGCATCAACGATATCCCGCCCTATGTGCTGCCCTCCCCATCGCTCATCGGCGTCACGCTGGTGAAGGATTGGGGCACGCTGTCGGGCTCGCTGCTGGTGACCTTGCAGATCACCTTTCAGGCCCTGCTGGCGGCGACTGTGGGGGGCGTGGCGCTCGCCATTCTTTTCGCCCGTTCGCGCTGGATCGAGCGCTCCTTCTTTCCCTTCGCGGTGGTGTTGCAGGTGACGCCCATCGTGGCCATCGCGCCGCTCCTGCTCGTTTATCTCGACGCCAACACCGCCGTGCTGGTCTGCGCCTTTCTCGTGGCCTTCTTTCCGATCCTGTCGAACATGGCGCTGGGGCTGGCCTCGGCGGATCACAATCTGATCGACCTCTTCGAACTCTACAAGGCATCGCGCTGGAAGCAGCTGATCCTGCTGCGCCTGCCTGCGGCCTTGCCCTATTTTCTGGGCGGGCTGCGCATCGCGGGCGGGCTCGCATTGATCGGCGCCATCGTGGCGGAGATTGCGGCGGGGTCTGCGGGACAGGGGGCGGGGCTCGCCTATCGCATCGTGGAAGCCGGCTACCGGCTCAACATCCCCCGCATGTTCGCGGCGCTGGTGCTGATCTCGGCGAGCGGCATCCTGATTTATCTCGTCTTCACGCTGCTGTCTTATGTGCTGCTCTCGCGCTGGCACGATAGCGCGCGAGAGCGGGGGCTTTAGCTAGAGCGCGAAGCGCACCACAGCGCCCAGCCCCGCCATCACCAGCACCACCTGCACAATCCCCCAATGCAGGCGCATGACCAGCACGAAGGCGAGCGCCGAGAGCGCAGCGGCTTGCCAGTCGAAGCTTGCGAGATCGACGGTCGGCCAGCGAAAGGCGCCCCATTCGCCCCAGCCGCTATCGCCAAAGAGCAGATGCAGACCAAACCAGGCGGCGAGATAGGCCATCACGCCCACCACGACCGCCGTGATGGCCGCGAGCGCCGCCGCCAGCCGCTTGTTGGAGCGCAATTGCTCCATATGCGGCGCGCCCGCGAAAATCCATAAGAACGAGGGCGCGAAGGTGGCCCAGGTCGTCATCAGGGCGCCCAGCGCCGCCGCGACAGGCGGGGAGAAGGGCGCAGCGTCGCGCCAGGCCGCCAGAAAGCCCACATGCTGGGTGACTAGGATCGTCGGCCCGGGCGTTGTTTCCGCCAGCCCCAGGCCATCGGCCATTTCGGCGGCGCTGAGCCAGCCCTTCACGCTGACCGCATCCTGCGCGAGCCAGGCCAGCAACGCATAAGCCCCGCCGAAGGAGAGCATGGCGAGCTTGCCGAAAAAGACCCCCAGCGTCGTGATGATATGGGTGGGGCCGAGCGTCAGGGCGGCAAAGGCCACCGGCGCCCACCAGACGCCGATCCAGATCACGATGGCCCGCAGGGTCTCGCCCCAGCGCCCCTCTCTTGCGGGTTCCGCCCGCAGGGGCGCACTGACGCCAAAGACGCCGGGCGCCAAGGGCTGGGCCACATAGCCGATCAGCGCCGCGCCCAGCACCACCAGCGGAAAGGGCGCGTCGAGGAACATCAGCAGGCCGAAGGCCAGCGCCGCGATGGCCTGAAAGACCCAATGTTTGAAGGCCCGCTTGGCGATGCGCGCGATGGCGTGGAACACCACCGCCAGCACCGCCGTCTTGATGCCGAAGAAGAGCCCCGCGACAAGCGGCAGGTCATGGCCATAGGCATAGAGGAAGCTCAGACCCAGCATGACCAAGGCGCCGGGAACCACGAACATGAGCCCGGCGAAGAGCCCGCCGCGCACCCCATGCAGCAGCCAGCCGATATAGGTGGCGAGCTGCTGGGCCTCGGGGCCGGGCAGCAGGGTGCAATAGTTCAGCGCATGCAGGAAGCGCGGCTCGTCGATCCATTTGCGGTCATCGACCAGCACCCGGTGCATCAGCGCGATCTGCCCCGCCGCGCCGCCGAAGGAGGTGAGGCCGATGAGGGTCCAGACGCGCGCAGCCTCCGAAAAGGAGACCTGCGGCATGGGGGGCTGGGAGGACGTTTTTGGGTCAGTGGTCATGCCACAAGCTTGGAGAAGGGGCTTGGCCCTGTCAAATCTTGGATTTCGGGGGGCGCCGCCTTGACCGCGCCCGCGCAAAGCGGCATCCGATCAGGATCAGATGTCGGGAGATCGACCATGGACCAGACCCGCACGCCCTCACGGCGCAGCTTCCTCAACGGCGCCGCCGCCCTGTCTCTTGGCGCCAGCCTGCCCTTGCCCGCCCTCGCGCAGGCCTATCCGGCCAAGCCCGTGCGTATTCTCGTGCCCTTTGGCGCTGGCGGCATCGCCGACATCACCGTGCGGATCGTGGCGGAGCGGCTGGGCGACAAGCTCGGCCAGCGCTTCGTGATCGAGAACCAGCCCAGCGCAGGCGGCATCAACGCCGCGCGCGCCGCCCTGCAGGGCGGGCCTGATGGCTACAGCCTCGCGCTCTTCTCCAACGGCACCGCCGTGGCGGCGGGCCTGTTCAAGACCCTGCGCTATGACCCCGTGAAGGAATTCGCCCCGGTCTCGGCGCTGGGCTATTTCGACTTCGTCTTCGCCACCGGGGGCGAGAGCCGCTTCAAGACCATGGGCGAGCTGCTGGCGGAGGCCCGCGCCAAGCCGGGCGTGCTCAACATCGGCACCATCGCCACCGGCAGCACCCAGAACCTCTCGGGCGAGCTGTTCAAGAGCAGCGCCAATATCGACGCGCGCATCGTGCCCTATCGCACCACGCCGGAGGTGATTCTGGCGGCCATGCGGGGGGATGTGGATCTGATCGTCGATTCCTACGCCTCCATGAAATCCAATCTCGAAGACAACAAGCTGCGGGCGCTGGGCACCTCCAGCATCAACCGCTCGGTGGCCCTGCCCAATGTGCCCACGGTCGCAGAAGGCGGCGTGCCGGGCTTCGACGTGACCTCGTGGAACGCGATCTTCGCCCCCGCAGGCACGCCCCAGCCCGTGATCGATGTGCTGAACAAGGGGATCCTTGAGGTTCTCGCCATGCCCGAGACCAAGAAGCAATTGCTGGATCTGGGCATCGAGGCCAAGGGCTCGACGCCCGCCGAACTCGGTGACAAGCTGAAAGCCGACATCGTGAAATGGACGGCGATCATCGACAAGTCCGGCATCGAGAAGCAATGAGGCCGCAAGGCGCGTGACGAGTTCAGGGGAGGCGCAGATGGCGCAAGACGATTTGCTGATGCCTGTTCCTCTCCCGCCGCTGGTGCAGGAGGGGCTGGCGAAGTCCTTCAACCTGATCAAGCTCTGGGAGGAGCGCGATCAGGAGGCGGCGCTGTCAGCTGCAGCGCCGGGGCTGCGCTTCATCGCAACCGGCGTGCCGATTCTGGCGGATGGCGTCTCCTATCCCATCAGCGCCGCCGTTGTGGCGCGTTTTCCCAAACTGGAGCTCGTCGCCAATCTGGGCGTCGGCTACGACAATATCGATGTGGCCGCCTGCGCGGCGCGGGGCGTGGTGGTCACCAATACGCCGGACGTGCTGACGGAGGAGACCGCCGACACCGCCTTCGGCCTGCTGCTCTGCGTCATCCGGCAGTTTCCGCAAGCCGACCGCTATCTGCGCGCGGGCGAATGGCTCAAGACAGGCTTCCCCCTCACCGCCAGCCTGCGCGGGCGCACCATGGGAATCGTGGGTCTGGGGCGGATCGGGCGGGCCATCGCGCGCCGGGGCGAGGCCTTCGGGTTGAAGATCGTCTACAACGGCCGCAAGGCGCAGGCGGACGCGCCCTGGCCCTTTTACGAGCGGCTGGAGGACATGGCCCGGGCCTGCGACATTCTCATGGTCTCGACGCCCGGCGGCCCCGCTACGCGTAACCTCATAGACGCCAAAATTCTCGACGCGCTGGGCCCCCAGGGCGTGCTGATCAACATCGCGCGCGGGAGCGTGGTGGACGAGCCCGCCCTGATCGCGGCCCTGCGGGAGGGGCGGATCCTCAGCGCGGGGCTTGACGTCTTCGCCGGGGAGCCTGAGGTTCCCGCCGAACTCGTCGCCATGGACCATGTGGTGCTGCTGCCCCATGTGGGCTCGGCCAGCCACGCCACGCGCGACGCCATGAGCGCTCTCGTGGTGGATAATGCTGTTTCCTTTGCGGCGGGGCGCGGACCGCTGACGCCCGTCGCTGAAACCCCTTGGCGCGCAAGGGCGGAGAGGGCAAATTGAGAAAAGTGTCCAATGATTGATTCGCAGGCGTGATCGTGATGGAGCACAGACCTCACATGCGGCACTTCGGACCCGGCGGGCTCAGCCTCGCCCTCATCACCCTCGCCATGGCGCTGGGGGCGCAGGGCGCGCTCGCCCAGGCCATCCAGTCCGTCCCCATCCCCCCGGCGCCCGCCATCATCACGCGGGAGGCGCCCAAGCCTGCGGCAGCAAAGCCCGCGCCCATCGTCGAAAAACCAGCCCCGGCGCCGACGCCTGCGGCCACCCAGAGCGTCGCTGCGCCCGCTTCGACCGCGCGCCCCAATGATGTCGCCGGTCGCTACATCATCCTGCGCGAAGGCGGCAGGGATGTGGGCTGCATGCTGACCCTCGACGACAAGGCGCGGGGCCCCGGCGGCGACCTGAAGGCCCAACTCGCCCCGGCCTGCCGGGATCAGGGCATCGTGGTCTTCGATCCCGTGGCCTGGCGCGTGGAGCGGGGCCGTCTGGTGCTGACCGCGCGCAAGGGACATGCGGCGACCTTCGACAAGCAGCCGGACGGCGCCTGGTGGAAGGATCCGGCGGAAGGCGGCAAGCCGCTCGGCGTGAAGAAAATCTGACGCCCGACCAAACCGGCCTCGCGTCCCTCCCGCTGGTTGACAGGCGCAAGCCTATTGCAGATGTTGACCCCACGAACGCCAGAATCCGGCCCAGAGGAACATCCGTGGTCAGCAAGCCCTGGTTTTGCGGATGCGGCCAGCCTGCGGACCGGCCACGGCGTCATGACGATGTCCTATCTTCCAGCAGGCGGTGACGCAGATGAAATATCCCCTTTCACAGCAGGGCAAGGTCGTGCTCGTCGTGGGCGGCGCGGGCGGCATTGGCAAGGCGACCGCGCAGATCTTCGCGGAGGCGGGCGCCCATGTGGCGGTGACCCATCGCCCCGGCGACGACAAGGCCCGCGAGGCCGCCGCCTTCGTCGCGAGCCTGCCGGGCGAGAACCATGCGGCCTTCAGCTGCGATGTGGGCGACACCGCGACGATCCTCGCCCTGCGCGAGGCGATCACCGCGCGCTACGGGCGGCTCGATGTGCTGGTCAACAGCGCGGGCTTCACCAAGCCCATTCCCCACGCCGATCTCGACGCG
>CAMDOY010000026.1 GCA_945903655.1 Rhizobium sp. Q54
TCCTACCGTCGAACTGGGCGGCATGGTCTGGGCCTATATGGGCCCGCCCGACCGCAAGCCCCCGCCGCCGGACTATGAATGGACGCGCGTGCCGCACGACTTCCTGCATGTGTCGAAGACCTATCAGGAATGCAACTATCTGCAGGCGCTGGAAGGCGGGCTCGACACCGCCCATTCTTCCTACGCCCACAACAACAACATGTCCGCCAAGAGCGATCCGCGCCTCATGGACAAGTCGCCCCGCCTTGACGTGAATCCCACGGACTATGGCTACAAATATGTCTCGACGCGCCAGATGGGCGAGGGCGACACCTATGTGCGCCTCTATCATTATGTGATGCCCTTCCAGCAGATGCGCGGTGGCATTCACGAATTCAGCGGCGCGCGGCGCAAGTCCCCGGCGCTTGACGGTCATATCTGGGCGCCGATCGACGACTACACGACCTATGTCTACAACTGGCACCATACCTATGACGACACGACGCCGGTGGATCAGGCGCATCGCGACGCCACCGAGACCTTCTATGGCCGTGGCCCCGACGACATGATCCCGGGCACCTATAGGCTGAAGAAGAACAGGGCGAACGACTACATGATCGACCGCCAGCTCCAGAAGGAGAAGGTCTTCACCGGCATCGTGGGCATCAATACCCAGGACTTCGCGCTGCAGGAGGGCATGGGCCACATTGTTGATCGCACCCGCGAACATCTGGGCTCCACGGACCGGGCCATCATCACCATGCGCGCCATGCTGCTGCGCGCCATCGACACGGTGGAGAAGGGCGGCGAGGCGCCGGGCGCCGATCCGCAGACCCATCGGGGCATGCGGCCCTTCGACAATTTCGTGAAGGCGGGAGAAGACTGGCGCGCCATCTTCGAGCCCGAGACAAAGGCCAAGTGGTGACGCAGGACAGCATCACCCGCGCCATCGTCACCTTCGCTTTCGCCAGCTACGCGCGCCCCCTCGACGTGCCGCGCCGGGATGCGCTGACGGCTCGCATGATGGACATGCTGGGCTGCGCCATCGCGGCCAGCGAGGACGAAGAGGTGCGCCGTGTCGCGGTCGCCCTCGGCTTCACGGGCGAATCCGGGCCTTGTACGGCGCTGACGCTGGGGAAGGGCGCAGTGGACACCGTCGCCTTTCTCAATGGCATGATGGTGCGCTTCCATGATTGGAACGACACCTATGTGGGCCGGAATGGCGGTCACCCCTCTGATATCATCGCCGCAGCCCTTGCGGCGGGCGAGGAGGGCCATTGCAGCGGCGACGAGGTGTTGCGCGCCATCGCCGCCGGGCAGCATCTTATGCTCGACATGTGCGACGGCTCCAATGCGCTGGCGCGGGGCTGGGACCACGCCACCTATGTGGGCATCGCCGCCACGGTGGCTGTGGGTCTGCTGCGCGGGCTGAACGAGACGCAATTCGCCCACGCCATTTCCATGATCACGGCGGCGAACAACATGCTCATCGCCCGCTCCGCCAAGGTCTCGGCCTGGCGGAGCCTCGCGTCGCCGCAGGCCCTGCGCAAT
The DNA here is from genome assembly GCA_945903655.1 of Rhizobium sp. Q54. Lineage (GTDB taxonomy): Bacteria > Pseudomonadota > Alphaproteobacteria > Rhizobiales > Beijerinckiaceae > Terripilifer. The sequence goes on from CAMDOY010000026.1 coordinate 1,531, forward strand.
GCGCTCTTCGTGACGGCCCTGGCCAAAGCCGATGTCTCCGGCCCCGACCCGGTTTTCGAAGGGCGACTGGGCTTTCTGGAGGTCATCTGCGGCGATCTGCATCTGGCGCTGGACCCCATGCGCGAGCGCAGCGGCGACACCCATCTCAAACGCTTTCCGGCGGTCTTCCACGCTCAGGCGCCCTGCGAGATCGCGCTGGAGATGCGCGAGGAACTGGGGGCGGATCTGCTGGCTGAGATCGACGAGATCGAGGTGGCGACCCATGCTTTCGCCATCCATTGGGCGGGCTCCATCCCCGCGCTCTGGGAGCCCGAGAACCGCGAGACCGCCGACCACAGCATCCCCTTCATGGTGGCGCTGGCCCTGTTGCGAGGGCAGTTGCACCACCACGACATCGAGGCGGGCATTCAAGACGCCGCCGTGCGCGCGCTCACCCGCAGGGTGCGCGTGGTGGAGGACCCCGCTGCTTCCGCCGCCTGGCCAAAGCAGGCGCCCGCGCGCATCGCCATCATGGCGGGTGGGCGCAAATTCGAGCGGGCGCTGATCGCAGGCAAGGGCCATGCGGCGCGCCCGCTAAGCCCGGAGCAGCGGGCGGACAAGCTGATCGACAACGCTACGCCGGTACTGGGCGCCGAACGCGCCGAGGCCTGGGCCAAGCGATTGGGTGGATTTGCGGAGCTGATCGACGTCTCCGAGGCTCTTCGTCCCTAGGGAAAGTCACGCGTATTTTTCTGGCGAGAAGGCTTAACATGCTCCCGGCGCATGTTATGCTGCTGCAAAATACGGGAGGCTGGGTGATGTTCCTGCAAGACTACGAACCCAAGTGGGCGGAGGTGGGCGGCGTCCGCACCCGCTATTTCGAGGCTGGCGAGGGGCCGCCTCTGGTGCTCATCCATGGCGGGCAGGTGGGCGATCATGCGGGCGGGGAAAGCGCGCAGGATTGGGACCTGAATTTCACAGCACTCGCCAAGCGCTTCCGCGTCATCGCCATCGACCGATTGGGGCAGGGCTTCACCGACCTGCCGCTGTGCGATGAAGACTACACCATGGCGGCGTCCGTAAAGCATGTGGCTGGCCTCCTGACGCAGCTGGGCCTTGGTCCCTATCATCTGGTGGGCCATTCGCGCGGCGGTTATGTGTCCTCACGCATCGCGCTGGATTACCCATGGCTGGCGGCGAGTTGCATCGTCATCGACAGCGCCTCGGCTGCGCCCGGCGAAGGGCGGAACGATGTCGTTTTCGCCTGCAACCCCCATGCGCCGCATACGCTGGAGTCGTCGCGGTACGTCTATGAACATTATTCCTATGCGAAGGAGAATGTGACCGACGACTGGCTCGCCATGAAGCAGACCATCAATGATCTGCCGAAGAACCATGTGGCCACACAAAAGATGCTTGAGGAAGGTCAGCTCGCCTCGCGCTTCCTGCCGCGCCTCGTTGATGACCGCGACGACATGTATCGGAAGATCGAGGGCGATGGCTTTCGTCGTCCGGTGCTGTTGATCTGGGGCTACAATGATCCAACGGCGCCCCTCGCCATGGGGCTGCGCTATTACCACATGATCGCGCAGAAACAACCGCGCACCAGCCTGCATATCTTCAATCAGGCCGGTCATTTCAGCTTCCGCGAGCGCGCTGAAGAATTCAATCGCGTGGTCAGCGCCTTTGTTCTGGGGGTGGCCCATGGCGAGTAAGATGATCGAATCCTATCGGCCTGTGTCGCTCGACATGGGTGCAGAAAAATGGATGGACGTGGATGGTGTCCGCACCCGCTATTTCGATGAGGGCGAAGGCGAGCGCATCGTCTTCATCCATGGCGTGCAGATGGGCACGACGGATGGATCAAGCAACGCGCGGTCCTGGGAGCTGAATTTTTCCGTGCTGATGCAGGCGCATAATTGCATCTCCCTGGATCGCCTGGGGCAGGGATATACCGATAATCCCAAGTGCGATGATGACTACACCATGCACGCCAGCGTGCAGCACATCATCGCCTTCCTCGATAAGCTCGGCAAAAAGCCCTATCATCTCGTGGGTCATTCGCGCGGCGGCTATATCGTGACGCGCATCACGCTGGAGCGACCGGATCTCGTGAAATCCACGATCTGCGTCTCCTCGGGAACCCTGTCGCCGGGGGTGACGCGCACCCATGTGATGGTGCGCAACAGGCCGCAACCCGAGGATACCGTGGAGAGCATTCGCTGGTATCTGGAGCGTTATTCCTACAACCCGTCCATCGTCACGGAGGCCTGGATCGAGGAGAGCCTGAAGATCGCGAAACTAGAAAAGAGCCAGTTTGCAGCCTCCCGCATGTATGACGGCGGTCTCCTGTTCAAACAGTTTGCGCCAAAACTTCTGGCGCAACGCACGCAGACGCACCGCTGGTTGATTGAACGGGGCATGCCATGCCCAACCCTTGTCACCTGGGGCTACAATGACCCCGGCGCTGACTTCGAGGCTGGGCAGCAACTGATCGAGCTTTTCATGAAGCTTCAGCGCAAGACGGAAGTGCGGATCTTCAACAGGTCCGGTCATTTCGTCTATCGCGAGCACCCAGCAGGCTTCAATCGCCTGCTGGATGGCTGGGTGCGCGCCCAAGCCTGAGGCCGCAATGTCTGATCTGACGCAGAATAAGCAAACCTGCTGATAATGAACCCAATATGGGAAGCAACAGATGATCGATCTTTATTTCTGGACCACGGACAATGGCTACAAGGCTCGCACCGCGATGGAAGAGTCCGGCCTGCCCTACAAGCTGAAAATCATCAATATCCGCAACCGCGATCAATTTGCGCCGGAGTTCCTCAAGATCAGCCCGGGGCACAAGATCCCCGCGATCATTGATCATGATGGCCCGGGCGGCCAGACTATTTCCTTATGTGAGTCCGGCGCCATCCTGAAGTATCTGGGTGAAAAGGCGGGCAATGGCCTTTATCCCACAGACGCTCTTGCGCGCCTCAAATGCGACCAATGGCTGTTTTACGGTTCCGCCACATTCACCACGCTCGCCCAGCAATTCGGGCACTGGGTCAAGCGCTCGCCCGATGTGGTTCCGCCTGCGCAGAAGCACTATACCGAAGTGCTCAAGGACATGCTCGTGACGCTCAACACCCATCTGGGGGAGCATGAGTATTTCGCCGACGTGTTCACGGTGGCGGATATTTCCATCTATGCGGATGTGCATGTGCATGGGGTCAATGACATAGGTCTGGACGCCTATCCCCATGTTCGTCGCTGGCATGACGCCATTGAGAAGCGGCCTGCCGTCCAGCGCGCCTGGGGCCCGCACGAGGGCTGATGAGGCCGGAGTAAATGAGCGCGCGGGATTTCGCTGGATGAGGTGCGTTGGGAGATGTCTGCCGAGGTCGTTTTTGACGATTACGATGGGGATGTTTCAATACCAAGCGCGCATGAAGGTGGGGTCGAATGAAACCGCAGGGAATGTCTGGAGCGCATTTGGCAAGCGCAGGGGTCGATGGCGCGGCGGAGCCGCCTGAACGAATGTTCACTGGCGTCGGCGCGTCTATGCTACGCAGAGAGGATGAACGGTTTCTCAAGGGAAGCGGTTGCTTCACTGATGATGTCAGCCATGCAGGCTCCGCCCACGCCGCCATGCTTCGCTCGCCCCATGCCCATGCGCGAATTGTCTCCATGACAGATGAAGCCGCCCGGCATTCGCCCGGCGTTTTAGCTGTTTTAACGGCTCCCGATGCAAAAGCATTGCGGCCGCTGCCGCATCGCCCCATGCCGACTGGCGGATTGGATGTGGAAGTCTTCAACGCGGACGGCTCCGGCCCCTTCGCTTCGCCCCATTTTCCTCTTGCAGGGCCGGAAGTCCGCTTTATCGGGGAAGTGATCGCAGTCGTGTTGGCGCAGACCGCGCTTCAGGCCCGTGACGCCGCCGAACGCATATCTGTCGAGTGGGAGATTCTGCCTGCTGTGGTTGATGGTCTTGCGGCCTGTGAACCGGGCGCTGCGCCTGTTTGGACACAGCGGGCGACGAATGTCATTCTGGACGCCAGCCTTGGAGATGCGTTGGCGGTGGAGCAGATATTCGCCAGCGCTCCGCATAGGGTGAGTCTGGATGCGCTGATCCCGCGCGTCACTGCAGCGCCGCTTGAGCCTCGGGCGGTGCGGGCGCACTATGATGCAGCGCGTGATCATTATACGGTTTATGCCGGAGGCGGAGGCGCCGTGCGCCATAAGTCGGCGCTGGCGACGGTCCTTGGTGTCGAGCCGGATCAGGTGCGTGTCATAGCTGGTGATGTCGGCGGAAATTTTGGCAGTCGCAATCCATTATCGCCCGAATTCGCTCTGGTGGCCTGGGCGTCGAAGCTTGTGGGAAGGCCCATTGCGTGGACGGCTGATCGGCATGAATCCTTTTTGTCCGACTATCAGGGCAGGGATCTCCATGTGAAGGCGGAGCTGGCGTTTGATGCGGAGGGCAGGTTTCTTGCGATGCGGGAGTCCAGCGTTCTGAATCTTGGCGCCTATGCGGTGACGATTGTGCCGTCCATCAAATCTGCTGAACTGATGACGAGCGTCTACAAGATTCCCAGCGCTTGCGCCCATGTGCGTGTGGTCAATACGAACTTGCCGCCGATCACCAATCTGCGCGGCGCAGGCAGGCCCGAGGCCATGTATGTGATCGAACGGCTGATCGATCAGGCGGCCATGGAACTCAAGATGGATCGTCTGGAGATCCGGCGTAAAAATCTGCTTGGCCTTGAAGACGGGCGTCACCGCAATTCCCTCGGCATTGTTTACGACGAAGGGGATTTCGCATCCGCCATGGAGGTTGTGGTTGGTCTTGGCGATTGGGCGGGTTTCGAAGATCGCAAGGTTGACTCCGGTAAACGTGGGAAGCTGCGCGGGATCGGCATTTCCAACTATCTTGAAATAACCACGGGCGACCCCTTTGAAAGGGCCGTCATTCATGTGCATCCGGAGGGGGGCTTCGATGTGATCATCGGCACCCAATCCAGCGGGCAGGGTCATGAAACGAGTTTTGCGCAGGTGGTGTCCCAATGGCTGGAGGTCCCTTTCGAGAGCGTGCGCATTCTCAGTGGCGACACCGATATTGCGAGGGCTGGCGGGGGCACGGCTTCCAGCCGGTCCATGCGCATGGCTGGGATCGTCATCAAGGGTGCGGTCGTCGATCTCATTGAGAAAGCAAAAAAGGCGGCGGCTGAGCGTCTTGAGGTCGCCCAGGCTGACATTCTTTACGAGGCCGGCTGTTGCCGTGTGCGGGGGACGGATAGGGCGGTCACGCTCTTTGAAATCGCGATGCAGCAACCGGGCGGGCTTTCAGGAGCCTATGAAGAAGTCCACCGCGTCGCAGGGTTTCCCTATGGTGCGGCGATCGCCGAGGTGGAGGTTGATCCGCAGACCGGCTTCGCTCAGGTCGTGCAATATGTCGCTGTAGATGACGTGGGAACAGCGGTGAACCCCATGATCATTCATGGCCAGACCCATGGCGGAATTGTCCAGGGCATAGGGCAGGCGCTGCTTGAGCGCTGCATCTATGATCGCGAGGGTCAGTTGCTGTCGGGCTCGCTCATGGATTACGCCTTGCCGCGCGCGTCTGACGTTCCTTTCTTCGGGACGGAAATACTCGAACTGCCATCTGCGACCAATGAATTGGGGGTTCGCGCTGGTGGCGAGGGTGGCGTCGTCCCGGCGCCCGCCGCCATCATGAATGCGCTGCTCGACGCGCTTCGCCCCCTCGGGGTGACGGATCTGCCGTTGCCGGCGACGCCGCAATCCATTTGGCGCGCAATGGAAGCCAATTGTCCGCCCGCATAAGAATTGGCTATTCCCGTTTCAAACTGATAAAATCAAACGAAATCGAAAGCAAAAAAGGGAGGTCCTCAAGATGCGCAAGGCTTTGGTGCTACTGGGCCTGTTCGTCTGCGTCTCGTCTGCGCGGGCGGCGGATGATGAGATCGCCGCTTTCTACAAGGGCAAGCAGATCAATCTCATCGTCGGGAGCGGCGTGGGCTCGGGCTATGACATCAACGCAAGAATGGTCGCGCGCCATTGGGGGGGCCATATTCCCGGCAATCCCACCATCGTGGTGCAAAACCAGCCTGGAGCCGGGAGCCTCATCACCACCAATGCCCTCGCCAACACCGCTGCGAAGGATGGAACCGTGGTGGCGGCGGTCATCAATGGCGTGCCCACCGCTCCGCTCCTGCAGCCCGACGCGGCCCGTTTCGATCCCATGAAACTCAACTGGATCGGCAGCACCAATCGGGACACGCAGGTGATCTACGCCTGGCACACCTCCCCGGTGCGAGAACTGCGGGATTTGTTGTCGAAGGAGCTGATCATCGGCGCGACTTCGTCCGGCACCACGCAGGTGGATTTCCCGGTCGTCACCAACGCCATTCTTGGCACGAAGTTCAAGGTCGTCAGCGGTTACGAAGGCACGGCCCAGATCCACAAGGCCATGGAGGCTGGCGAGGTTCAGGGCCTTGGCGCCCTGGCGTGGTCGAGCCTCAAGACCCTGAATGCGGACTGGATCGCCAACGGTAAGATCCGGATCCTCGCGCAATGGAGTTCGCCCACCCATCCTGACCTGACGGCCTACCCGCTGGTGGAGAGCCTGGCCAAGACTGATGAGGACCGGCTGGCGCTGAAGCTCCTGACCTCGCGGCTGGAGGCCGGTCGCCCCTTCGTCGCGCCGCCCGGCGTTCCGCCTGTGCGTGTGGCCGCCCTGCGCAAGGCCTTTGACGAGACCATGCGAGATCCGGCTTTGCTTGCGGAGGCCAAGCGCCTGCTCCTTGATATCGAACCCATGACTGGCGAAGAGGTCGCCGGGCTGGTGAAGAGCGTGCTGGCGACGCCGCCCGCCGTTGTCTCGAGAGTGCGGAAAGTGCTCGATGGCAAATGATCTCTCAGCCCTCGATGAGGATGGCGACGTGCCCATGAGCATGGGCGCGCCCAAGGCGCTCCCGGTTTTTCCCCGTGAATTTGCGCCTGGCGCCTTCTGGTTTTCCGGTTGCCTGCGCATCACGGTGAACGGCAAAGACCTTCATAACCATAACTCCTGCTTCCTGCTGATGGGCGACAAGCGGTCTGTCTTGATTGATACAGCGCCGCCCTTCGCCTGGGACTATGTCTGGCCGCAGCTTCTTGAGGCTCTCGGGGGCAGGCAGCTGGACTATATCTTCCCCACCCATCCCGAAGCCCCGCATATGGGCAATCTTGGGCGTCTGTTGCTGGCTTTTCCCGACGCGAAGGTGATTGGCGACACGCGCAACTACGAGCTCTATGTCCCCGAGGCCGCGCACCGCCTGCAGCCTATGGGGCCGGGAGAGAAAATCGATCTGGGGGGAAGCACCTTTGTGGTGGTTCCCGCCGTCGTTCATGATCTCGTCAACACGCTCTGGGCCTATGAGGAGGAGCGCAAGATTCTCTTCGTCAGCGATGGCTATCCCTATACCCATGACCACAGGGAGGGGGAATGCGCCATGACCTCGAATGAGTTGGCGCAATTGCCGCGCGTCGAGGACACCCGCGTGGTCATCGAAGGGGCGCTCGGCTGGACGCGCTATGTGGATGCGCAGATCACCATCGACAGGTTGCGCGCCCTGCTCGCTGAATATCCCGCCGACATCATCGCACCCACCCATGGCGGTGTGATCATGAATGCACGGGAACTGACCGAAGTCTTCGAAACGGGTTTGCGCCAGGCCAATGAGGCGCGCTCATGAGCCTTGTAAGTGAGCTGGCGCCAGGCGTTCTGGCCTTATCCGACATTGAGCCTGTCGCTGGCCGCAGTTGGCGTCCCGTAGGCGCCACGGGGTTCGAGCCCTTCAACAAATATTTGTGTCTCGCGGATGAAAAGGCGCTTCTGATCGACACCGGGCCGCACGCCCATCGCGCCCCGTTGCTGGCGAGCCTTGAGCCGCTCGTGGGCTCGCGCCATCTCACGGTCATGATCTCTCGCAGCGAGCCGGACAGCATCACCAATGTGGGGGCGGTGGTGGATCGCTATCCCGATTTGCGCGTTCTCGGGATCATGAAGAACCTGCCTCTGCTCGGCCTCGTCGAGATGGAGCGCGCGCCCCGCGAGGGGCTTGTGGCGGAGCGCGTCATCGTCAACCGACCCCTCGCAGATTATGGCTTTCCGCATATCACGCCATTGGAGCCCGTGATCAAGACGCTTTCGACCATCTGGATCAGGCATGCGCAGGCCAATATCCTCTTCACCTCCGATTCCTTCAGCGCAGATCTGCTCGCGCGCAGGGACGACCCGGTCATTCGCAGGCAGCCGGAGGGGCGGCCCGATCCACGCACCATTCGCAGCCACGCGCTTGCGAAATTCGATTGGCTGGCGCACGCTTGGACGCAGCGCCATAGCGACGCCTGGGATCGTTTTTTCGCGGCGGGCTCCCCTGGGGTGCTGGCGCCGGGCCTTGGTCGGATTCAAATGGGCGAGGCGCTTGTCGCAGCAGTGGTGAGCGAATATCGCGAAGCGCTTTTTGGCGCCGAGAGCAAGGGAAACTGAAATGCCTGATCCAGGCGCTGATCGCCACCAGTCCCGCCAAATGAAGCTGGGGCTGATGTTGCAGCAGTCCGGCCATCACATCGCCGCATGGCTGCATCCGGAGTCCTGGCTGGACACGGAGCTGGATTTCACGAAATTTGTCCGCCTCGCCAAAATGGCGGAGGATGGGCTCTTCGATTTCGTGTTTGAGGCCGACTCGCTGTCTGGCGAGCGCTTCACCCCGCAAACGCTGCCGCGCAGCTCCATCGGCGTGCGCATCGAGCCCATGACGCTTTTGACGGCGCTGGCGGCCGCCACCCAGGAGATCGGTCTCGTCTGCACGGCCACGACAACCTATGACCAGCCCTATCTTGTCGCCCGGCGCTTCGCGTCCCTGGATCATCTGAGCGGGGGCCGCGCCGGTTGGAATGTGGTGACCTCCGCCCATGCGGCCGAGGCGCGCAATTTTGGCGGGACAGTGCATCCCGCCAAGGAGATGCGCTATCGCAGGGCCCGCGAATTCGTTGATGTGGTCTGCGGCCTCTGGGATAGCTTCGACGAAGGCGCCCTGACCTTTGATCGCGAACAGGCCCAGTTCTACGATCCCGCCAAATTGCATGTGCTGAATCACGAGGGGGAGTTCTTCAGGGTTCGCGGACCTCTGATGATCCCCAGATCGCCCCAGGGGCGGCCCATCGTGGTGCAGGCGGGGGCGTCCGATGATGGTCGTCAACTCGCGGGTGAAACCGCCGAGGTTGTCTTCACGGCGCAGCAGACCTTCGAGGATGCGGCGTTTTTCTATGGGGACGTCAAGCGTCGCGCCGCAGAGGCGGGGCGCGATCCCGACACGGTTCTGATCATGCCGGGCTTTGGCATTCTCGTGCGCGAAACACAGGCGGAGGCGGAGGAGGTCTTTCAGCAATTGCAGGATCTGATCAACCCGGATGTCGGCGTGTCCTTGCTCTCGCGTTATCTTGGGACAGACATGAGCGCCTATGACATCGACGGTCCCTTGCCGGATCTGCCTTCGGGCGGGGATTCGTTTTCTCGCACTGCTTTGCTTTTGGACGCCGCGCGCAGGGATGGACTCACGATCCGCCAGCTCTATCAGAAGATCGCGGGCGGGCGCGGACACTTCCAGCTGATCGGCTCAGTGCAGCGGGTGGCCGATGAGATGGAACGCTGGTTCACGCAGGGGGCGGCGGATGGCTTCAATGTCATCCCGCCGATCTTCCCCACTGGCGTGGAGCAGATCGTGCGGCATCTGATCCCCGAGTTGCAGCGCCGGGGACTTTTCCGCACGACCTATGAAGGAAGGACCCTGCGCCAGAAGCTCGGGCTGCCGATCCCGCCATCGCGACACAGCGCGACGTAGCGGCCCGCCCGACGTCGTTCATCCATGTCCCGCCAGCAAGCGCACGGTGCGGATGACGGCTTCGGGATCAGCGATTCCCTGACCCGCGATGTCAAAGGCGCTGCCATGGCCGACGCTGGAGAAGAGCACGCCTGAGCCAATGGATAGCGCCGAGGCATGGCGGCCCGCCATCAGCTTGACGGGGATATGCCCCTGATCATGGAACATGGCGATATAGGCGTCGCAATTGCGCTCGCCCAGCATCACGTCAGCGCCCACGGGGCCGACGACATCAATGCCCTGCGCGCGCAGTCGCGCCGCTGTGGGCACATTGATGCGCTCATCATCATCGCCAAAGAGGCCGCCTTCGCCTGCATGGGGGTTGATGCCGAAGAGGCCGATGCGCGGGGACGCCACGCCTAATGTCGTGAGCGCCGCCACGCAGGCATGGACGGCGGCCTCCACAAGCTCGGGCGTGATGCGGGCGAGCCCATCGGCCAGACGTTCATGCAGGGTGACATGCAGAATGCGCAGCCCCCCGCCCACCAGCATCATGAACACCTGATCTTCCGGCATGTTCGTGAGCCGCGCCACAAGACCGGGATAGCCGCTGAAGGGAATGCCCGCGCGGTTCACCGCCGTCTCGTTATGGGGACAGCCCACCACGGCGTGCGCCTTGCCAGCGCGCGCGAAGTCCAGCGCCGCCGCCGCATAGGCCACCATGGCGGCGCCCGCCGCAGGGTCGATCTGGCCGGGCTTGAACTGATCAGGACGCAGAGCCTCGACTGGCAGAAATTCGAGACAGTCCGGGCCGGCCGCCGCATCCCCCGCCTCGCGCAGGGCGATGGTGGGGAAGAGCCGCTGTCTATAGTGGTCAATGATGAAGCGGTCGCCCACCAGAATCACGCGGGGTCCGCCTTGCAGGAAGGCGACCGCCGCCTTAACGGCGATCTCCGGCCCGATGCCATGGGGGTCGCCAATGGTGACGGTTATGGGCAGGCTTGCTTGCGTCATGGGGTTTTCGCCTCAATCAAAGCTTTTCGCGCCATCCAGTGACATATCTGCGAGCGCATTCAATCCGCCGGGGGATCGTATAGCTTCTGCTCCATGCGCACCGGCACGCCTTCGCGCTTCATATAGTCTTCGAACTCCTGCCGCAGGAAGGGATCCTCGGCATGGTAGGGGATGGCCACGCCGCCCTTCTTGATGTCGATGGCCCATTTGTCGGTCATGGCCTCGCCGGGCAGGCCCGGTTTGCGGGCGGGGTGATTGTTGGGGCCAAACCAGGCGGTGACGCGCAGCGGATCCTTCGAGACGCCGAAATGCTGGTGGTTCCAATCGCCGGTCATGGGCGCTGCCGAGACCATGCCGCCAGCCTCATAGTCCTGACGCAGCACCTTGTCCGCATGGCCGTCCTTCCAGGGCGTCGAGCCATAGATGGCGGGCCAGGTATAGGTATAGCCCTTGCCCTTCACGCAGATCAGCACCGCGCAACTCTCATGCGCATGGGCCTTCGAGTAGCGACCGGTTTCGTGCTGGCCGATCCAGAGATGAAAACGTTGCCCCGCCATCTCCGGCTCGATGCGCCGATAGCCCGGCGATCTCCGGTTATCCAGCGGCATTTCGCAATTGATGATGTCAGGCATGAAATTGGTGCGGCGCATGGCGAGCCCCCGCACGGGGTCAGGCTCCAGATCGTCCCGGCTCTTGAAATAGTCGTCTTCGCCCGAATAGCGGTCGGTGAAGTTGAACGGACATTCGAAGACGAAGCGCGGGTTGTCGAAGAGGTTCATGATATTGGGCGCCGAGGTGCCGCAGATCATGATGGCCGGGGCGTTCGTGGCGTTGACGAAGCGGTGGTAGGCGTTGAGCGGGATAGAGAACAAGGAGCCCTTCTGCCATTCGAAGGTCTGTTTCTTCGTCTGGCCTTCCTGCCAGACCTCCGTCGACCCGCGCCCTTCGGCGATGAAGCATTGCTTCTCGTAGAGGTGATGCTCGATGTTCAGCGCGCCGCCTGCGGGGATTTCCACCACATAGGAGCCCCAGAGCCCCTCGGTGCCGTAGAGCTGGATATAGGAGCCCCTGCCGCCCAGCCGCTTCCATGGCGCCATCGGCAGATCCTGCGCTCGTCTCAGGCCGATGCCGCGGTAGCAGGGAACGCCCTCCGCCTCCATGAAACGATCATAGGGCATGGCGGGGCGCTTGAACTTGCCAAAACCGGCGTTCTCGCCTGCCTTGGGTTCGTGCCAATGGGTGGATGTTTCATCATGCGGCATAGGCTTCGCTCCCCCGTGCGTTTGTTGAAATCTAGGTCCGGAGGAGACCCTGCGCAACCCGGCTGCTGATCTTATGCGGTTGGCGTTGTAGCGACAGAGCAGCCCCCACGGATGATGTCATCCGTGAGGGTGAATGTTGGCGTCAGCGCTATCCAGCCAGCGCCTTGAGGGACGCCCGCTCTTTCCATTGGGCGAAGGCCTTCGCCAGCTTGGGATGGGTGTCGCGCCACTTCAGGTCAGGCTGGGACAGATCGAGATAGAGCAGGGCGCTGGCGCAGCCCACATCAGCCAGGGTGAAGCTGGAGCCCATGCAAAAGCCGCTCGGCCCCATGTCCCGCTCCATGGCGTCAAGGCCCGCGTCAATCTTGCGCTGATGCTTGGCGATGAACTCCGGCCCCTTGCGTTGCTCGGGCGGGGCGCGGTGCTCGTGGGAGATCTGCACGGTGGCGTCGGTGACGCCATTGCCAAGGGCCTCCCAACGGCGTGCCTCGATGCGGGCTTCGAAATCGGCGGGAACAAGCGTGGGATGGCCCGTGCAGCCATCCACATACTCAACGATGACGGAGGAATCATAGAGGCCCCGGCCATCATCGCGGATCAAGGTCGGGATCTTGGCGAGCGGATTGGCGCCGGTCACCTCATCGCTGTTGGGCATGGCCGCGTCATATTCGAAGGCGAGACCCTTCTCGACCATGGCGATGCGAACCTTCTGCACATAGGGACTGCGGCTTGAGCCAAGCAACTTCATAGTCATTCTCTTTCCTTTGGCTGATCGTTTGACGCCCAACGCGTCATGCTTTGGCGGCTGGCGCCGGTCTTTGTGGCGGCGAGGCTTGCGTCGCCGCATCGGATATTTTTGCGCGATCGAAGCGTATGTCGCCTTCCACCTCGCCGCAAGCGACGAGGCCATCGCAACAATGGGCGACGCCGCAGCCCCCGCACTCAGGGCAGGGCGTCAAGCCCATGGCCGAGCGCTGCATGCCTGATCCATCACACAGATTGCATCGCATCCTCGCCTCCGGCCGCGAATCAACAGACGTCCATGGCGAGGAGATTACCCCAAGGGAAACGGCGGCTTCAACGCAGGCAGTCAGTTGCGCTCCAGCACCTGGCGCGCACGTTCGATCACGGCGGGCGGCAAGGCGGCGGCGTCTCTCAGCAATGTGTTGATCTCGTCGGCGGTGACCAGGTTGATCTCCACATTGCCGCGCGCAGCGTCTTTCAGAAAATCCGGGTCCTTCATGGTGGCGTCAAAGGCGTCGCGAAGGGCCTTGGCGCGATCCGCCGGAACGCCGGGCGGCGCCACGAAGGGGCGGCCCATGACCTCGCGCGCCAGCAGAAATTCCAGCGCCTTGCGGTCGGTCTCATCCTTCACGAGTTCGCGGATGCGCGGCACGCCGGGCAGATCCGGCGTCTCGTTGACGCCCGTGTGGAAGAGGATGTTGATCTTTTTGTTTTGCACCCAGTCGGGCTTGAGCGACATGATGGCGCTCATGGACCAATAGGCGATGCCCTGCAATTCGCCCGTTTCCAGCTGCAGCGACGCCTCCGACGTGTCGCGATAGCCCGACACGATCTTGAATTTGGTGCCTGCGAGATTGTTATAGGCGCGCGGAATGATCTCCGAATCCGCGCCCGCCCCCGTGCCGGGGACCAGCAGTTCGATCTTGCGCACATCTTCGAATGTTTTGACCGGCGATGTCCCCCAGGAGAGGGCGACGGCTGTCTCCCGATTCATGCTGCCGATCCAGGTGAACTTGAGCGGATCGAACTCGATATCTTTCTTGCCCATGATGGGGTCGAAGGGATTGCCGCGACTGACCGTGCCGAAGACCGTGCCATCCTTGGGCGCAATACGGTTGAGATAGTCCACGAGTTTCAGCCCGCCCGCCCCGACCATGTTCTGCACCACGATATTGGGGGATCCGGGAATATGGCGAACCATGTGGCGGGAGAGCAGGCGCGCATAGGTGTCATAGGTCGATCCCGCGCCGGAATAGACCATCATCTGCATTTGCTTGCCCTTGTAGAACTCGGCAGGCGTTTGCGCCTGCGCGAAGCTGACGCTTGCGATCATCGCCACGCTCGCCAAGGCGGCGCGGCGCGTCATCTTTCCTGTTGCATTGGCTGGCATGGTCACCTCGAAGTAAAGATGGAATTCGTCTCAAATCTCCGCCAGAACAGCGCTGCCAGAAGCATAGACATCCTGATCGCCATAGGCGGCGCGGCGACTGCGGAAAAGGGGAGAGGCTTGCGAGCCCAGCTCCACTTTCAGCAAGCCCAGCGGCTCGGGGCCAGCATTGCTCTGTTGGTGGAACATCAACCCCGTCAGTCCCGTCAGGCAGCCCTGGCGCAAGCGGGTCGTTGTCCGCTCGGAGGCCTCGTCAAGGCAGGACATGATCGTCGCCTCGCCACGGGTGCAGAGCAGATGCGCGCCCTGCATCTGCCGTGTCGCTTGCGTCCTGGCGCCTGGTGCGAGGCAGATGTAATCCGCCCCGATGGCGCTATCGCCCAATTGCAGCGCCGAACCGTCATTCAGATCCGCCAGATCAACATGAAGCGAGGCTTCAAGCGCCTTCGCCTGACGCGCGCTCATGGGCGAGGCATTATGGAACAGGAAGGCCTCGTTGCGATACAGCCCCATGAGATAGCGCATGTCGTTGAGGGACAGGAGCCGCGCGCGCGACGCGCCGTGAGCCCTCAGCCTACAGATGGCGTTGACCGGGGTGGTGAAGACCACGCCCGGCGCCCAGGCAATCTCATGGCGGGCGCCGTCCGACAGTTCTATCTCGCTGACGCCTTCGCCCTCCAGCACATAAAAGCAATCTTCATAAAGATGCCTTGAGGGCGTCGAGCTTTGCCCGGGCGCGAGTTCGAACAGGAAGGCCGAGAGAAAATCGCAGCGGCCCTCCACATGACAGATGGCGCCACTCATACCGAAGCGGGCCCAGGGCTTGGTCTCAAGGGCAAGCAGATCGAGCGTCGCCCCCGCCACAATGGGCACGCCTTCTCCATTCGCCCAGTTCAGATAAGGATCGACGAGATATTTTGCGCTGAGATCGGGTGTGGTCTCGCTCATGATCAAGCCTTCCTCGTGAATTTGGTCTCGTCGATGAAGGGGCCCATGCGTGAGTCCACGCCGTTTTTGGCGATCTCCTTGAGCCAGATGTCATGGACGCGCGGGTCCTGATCCTCATATTCCACCTGCGCGCCGCCCTGTTTCACATCCTTGTCGACGCCCACATCCCAGATCTCCCGCTTCATCTTGAGGAGTGGATAGCGCACGGTGCCAATCTGCAGCGCAAGATAGCGGGAGGGGTGATCGGCCACGTTGAAGTGCTGGTGGAACATGGAATCGGGCGGGCAATAGACGCAGCCATGCTCCCAATCCACGCGGGTGAAGTCCTCGTTCTCCTCGCGCCACAACAGCGAATAGCCCTTGCCGGTCACCGCGAAGACGCAGACGCCATCGAAATGCCGGTGCCCCTTCTTGTAGGTGCCAACCGGCATTTCCGAGGAATGGGCGCCGATGGTGTTCTCTGTCAGCATGAAGCGCAGGTTTGAGCCGCCCGCGCCGCGCTTGGCCCATTGGCGCAGCTCGAACCCTGAGAGATCCGGCACGAAATTGGTCTCCCACTGGTGGCGGCCCGGCGAGATCGAGATGAACTCCCCTTCGCCCGCGAAATAGTTCGCGTGGCCCACGCGCTCGGGGAAACTCACGGGGCAATCGAAGATCAGGTTCTCATCGCGAAACCGCCCCATGGTGAAGACCATGTTGTTGACGGAGGCGAAGCGGGCGGGCTCGAGCCCCGAGCCGTTGAAATATTGGTGGCGGGCGTTCAGCGGAATGGAGAAGAGGCTTTTCGGTCCCCATTCGAACTGATGCTTGCGACCATCCTCCAGCTCCACGGTCGTCGAGCCATGGCCGGAGATGACATAGATCACCTCTTCGCAGATATGTTTCAGGGGCGCCGATTTGCCGCCGGGTGGCAATTCGAAGGCGAAGATGGAGATATAGTCATCGCGTCCCTTCAGATGGCAGAAGGCGCCGTTCATGCCATAGCGATCCCAATGCTTCACCGGGACCTTGCGGATGTCGATGCCGAAATCCTCGACAATGGGCACGCCTTGGCCGCGCGCCCAGTCGAGATAGGGGTCGGGGAGTTTGATGGAGGGCATGGGTGGTCCTTGATCTCTTGGAATGAATGTCAGCGCATGGCCTTGCGAACGCGCTCGAGCGTGTCGGCGTCCGCGCCATAGGCCTTGTCGACGAGGCCCTGCAGAATGTCCGGTGGCACATAGGAGATGTTCAGTCGCAGTTTCTTGCTTTCCTCGATCAGCTCCGGATCGCGCAACGCCGCCGCAAAGCCCTCGCGCAGCGCTGTCAGTCGATCCGGCGGCACGCCGGGGGCGACCACAAAGGGGCGCCCCATGCCCGCGCGCAGCAGAAAGAAATCCACTGCGCGCTGTTCGGCCTCCGACTGCGCGAGACCAGCGAGGGTGGGCACGTCCTTCATGCGCTCATCGGGCGTCATGGCGCCTTGAAGCATCAGACGCCGCGTCCCGTCCGTGAAGGTGGGCTCTCGGGCGGCGGTGTCATAGCTGATGAAGGTTCCATGGGCCTCGTTGCGCTCGACCGCGAGGTTCATCTCGCGCGAGCCCGGATAGCCCTGAACGATGCGCAGTTTCCAGCCAAAGAGCCGCGCCAGCACCTGCGGATAGGTCTGGCTGTCCGCGCCGCTGCCGGTGGCCGCGACGATCAGCTCCTTCTCCCGCAATTCGCTGACATGCTTGATGGGGGCGTCGGTGCGCACATAGGCGACGATCACGTCGCTGTCGGGGCTGCCCAGCCAGTTGAATTTGCGGGGATCAAACTGCACCCCGCCGCCGCCCAGAACAGCCTCGAAGGGAACGCCCCGATTGATGACGCCGATGATCGTCCCGTCCTTGGCCGCGACATTGTAAACTTGGTTGGCCGCGACGAGGCTCCCGGCTCCCGGCAAATTTTGCGGCACAACAAGGGGTTGTCCAGGAATGTGCCGCCCAAGGTGGCGGGCGATCAGCCGGGCCCAGAGGTCATCGGACCCGCCCACGCCATAGCCGATGGTCACTGTGACCGTCTTGCCGCGATAGAAGGACTCGACCGATGGCGCCTGCGCCTGACCTGGCGCAGACCACAGGGCCGCCAGAGCAGTCGCCAGAAAAGCTGTCACACCCCTCAACATCCATGTTCCTCCTGCGCCGCTCTGTTGGAGGCGGCTGGCTGGCGCGCAGTCGATCAGGCTCGCCCGTGCAGGTCAAGCGCCCCGGGAGGCGGAGCGGTTGACAGGCTTCGCCAGCGGGGGCAACAAGAGACGGTAAAAAAATTTCAGGGGAGAGTGGTTCATGGATGACGCCAAGATCGCCGTGCGAACCCCGGTGGCGGCCACGGATAGCGCCGTCGTCTTTTCCATGCGCAACCTGCCGCTGCTGGAGCAGGGCACCACCTATGACCCCCTCGCCACCGCCGAAAACCTCTGGGTCAGCGTCAAGGTCTACGCCAGCGGAGGGGAGAATGCGCTCCATTCCCATGGGGGCGAGGATCATTCCTTCATCGTGCTGCAGGGCAAGGCCAACTTCACCTTCGCCGATGGCCGCACCGAACTGGTGGGCGTCCATCAGGGCGTGATGATCCCCAGGGATGTCGAATACAAGTTCGAGGCGGACGAGGCCGAAAACCTGGTGATGCTGCGGGTCGGCGGCGGCGAGCGCAGCGTCAAGGGCCTCGATAACCTGTCCCGCGTCGGCACCCCCAAGGATGTGATGAAGCTGACCAAATTCAGCGATGGCTCCACCAAGGTCGGCGACGATCCGAAGAATGGCGAAACCTCCAAGAAGCGCATCTACGCCACGGACAAGTTCTTTTCGCCCGATTGATATTCGCACGACGAGCCCCCACAA
>CAMDOY010000027.1 GCA_945903655.1 Rhizobium sp. Q54
CGCCAGCTATGATTGGCGCGAGGTGGACCCCTCCATTTTCGGAACCCTGCTCGAACAGGCGCTCAACCCCGATGAGCGGCGCAAGCTGGGCGCCCATTACACGCCGCGCGCCTATGTGGAGCGGCTGGTCATCGCCACGCTGATCGAGCCGCTGCGCGCCGACTGGAGCATGGTTGTCGTCGCCATCGAGCGGCGCAAGGGCGAGGCCGCCATTCTGGGGCCGCAGGACCCCAGGCGCGAGACCCTGTTTCGCGAAGCGCGCGGCCTCGCCATGCGCTTTCACGCCAAGCTTTGCGCCACCCGCGTGCTGGACCCCGCCTGCGGCACCGGAAACTTTCTCTATGTGGCGCTGGAATTGATGAAGCGCCTCGAGGGCGAGGTGGTGGATGCGGTGGAGGCGCTGGGCGGGCAGGAGGAGCCCGCCTGGCTCGAACGGCAGAATGTAGACCCCCATCAGTTCCTGGGCATGGAGGTGAACCCGCGCGCGGGCGCCATCGCGGAGCTGGTGCTGTGGATTGGCTTTCTGCAATGGCATTTCCGCACCCGCGCCGATCCCCCGCCCGAACCCATTCTGAAGGCCTTCCGGAACATCCGCGTGATGGACGCGGTGCTGGAGGCGCAAAAGGGTCTGGCGCGCGACGAACGCGGCAAGCCCCTGTCGCGGCCGGGGCCTGATGGAAAGGCAGTCGAGGTCTATCGCTACGAAAATCCGCGCCGCCCGCAATGGCCGGAGGCTGAGTTCATCGTGGGCAATCCGCCGTTTATTGGCGGCAAGGATTTGCGGGCGCGGCTGGGGGATGATTATGCGCAGGCGCTCTGGGCCGCCCATGACCATATGAACGAAAGCGCCGATTTCGTCATGTATTGGTGGGATCGCGCGGCGGAGCTTTTGACCCGCAGGGATACGCCCCTGCGGCGCTTTGGTTTCGTCACCACCAATTCCATTTCGCAGGTCTTCCAGCGCCGGGTCATGGAGCGCCATTTGAAGGGCAAGACGCCCCTGCGTCTCCTCATGGCCGTGCCCGATCACCCCTGGACCAAGGCCACGCCAGACGCCGCCGCCGTGCGCATCGCCATGACCGTGGCCGAAGCGGGCGTGGGCGAGGGGCGCCTGCTGGAAGTGATGCGCGAGGCGGGGCTGGAGACGGATGCGCCGCTGATCGAATGCGCGGAGCGGTGGGGCGTCATCAATTCGGATTTGACGGTGGGGGTGGATGTGACATCCGCTGTCGCCTTGAAGGCGAATGAGGGGCTGTCGTCGCCGGGGGTGAAGCTGCATGGCGCGGGCTTCATCGTCTCGCCGCAAGAGGCGATCAATCTGGGCTTAGGCAAACGCGCAGGCCTCGACAAACATATTCGCGACTATCGCAATGGGCGCGACCTCACCGCGCGTCCGCGCGGCGTGATGGTGATCGACTTCGATGGGCTAGAGATTGAATACATCCGAAAAAACTTCCCCGAAGCGTACCAACATCTGGCAACCAAGGTGAGGCCTGAACGCGAAAAAAACAATGAGGAATACCGCCGCGTCAACTGGTGGCTTTTTGGGCGTAGAAATACCCTCATGCGCGGTTTTACAGCTAATCTCCCCCGCTACATCGCCACAGTCGAAACCGCCAAGCACCGCATTTTCCAATTCCTCGACGCTTCGATTTTGCCGGACAATATGCTTGTCGCCATTGGCGCGAATGATGGTTTCGCATTGGGTGTTCTATCGTCGCGAATCCATGTGGAATGGGCGCTTCGCACAGGCGGATGGCTCGGCATGGGCAACGACCCCCGCTATTCGAAATCCCGCTGCTTCGACCCCTTCCCCTTCCCCCTCGCCAGCGCGCCGCAAAAGAAGCGCATTGGCGTCATTGCGGAGGAGCTGGACTTGCATCGCAAGCGCGTGCTCGCCGATCACGCCCATCTCACCCTCACCGGCCTCTACAATGTGCTGGAGCGCCTGCGGGCGGGCGCAACAAAAGGGGATCTCGACCCCGCCGAGGCCCGCATCTTCGACGATGGGCTCGTGCTGATCCTGAAAGAGTTGCACGATGAACTCGACGCCGCCGTGGCGCAGGCCTATGGCTGGCCCGTTGATCTCCCGGCAGAAGACATGCTCGCCCGCCTCGTGGCGCTCAACAAGGCGCGCGCGCAGGAAGAGGCGCGCGGCCTCATCCAGTGGTTGCGGCCCGAGTATCAGATCCCCCGCTTCGGCTCCGCCAAGGACAAGGCCGAACTCGATCTGGTGGGCGGCGCCATGGCCCCCGGCCTGCCGCTGGCCGCTGGCCCCAAGCCCGGCTTTCCCGCCGACGACGTGGCCCAGACGGCGGCCATCATGGCGACGCTCGCCGCCGCCCCGCGCCCCCTCGACGCCCTCATGCTCTGCGGCGCCTTCAAACAGGGCCGCCGCATAGCCCCCAAAATCGACGCCACCCTCGCCGCCCTCGTCCGCGCCGGCTACGTGGCCCGCGCCGATGGCGGGAGCGGGTTCGTGCTGCATCGGTAGGGGAGGGCGCCCTTGCCGCTCCGCCCGGCCATGCTATTTTGAGTAAGGCAGGGTCAACCGCCGGAGCATTCCATGAATCTCATGCCGGGCAGACAGATCAGGGCGACCCATGCGGCTGACGGGTTCGACCGCATGGCTTTCACCATCGACGACATCGAGCGCATGACCCAGGCGGGCGTGCTGGATGAGGATGATCGCTTTGAGCTGATCGAGGGGGAGATTGTCTGCGGGGAGCCCAAGCTTTTCGCCCATGAGCGCATCAAGCTGGCGCTGAGCCGGGCTCTGTCGCGCACCCTGCCGGACCATCTGCAACTGGGCGTCGCCACCTCCGCTTTCCTCTCCGACATCACCGTGGTCGATCCCGATCTCTCGATCTTCCCCATGATGAACACGCGAGACGTGCGCGGCCCCGACATTATGCTCGCCATCGAAGTCGCCGATACGACGCTGGCCAAGGATCTCAATCTCAAGGCGGGCGTCTATGCGAAATATGGCGTGCGGGAATTATGGGTCATCGACGCGAACAAGCGCCTCACCCACGCCTTCCGCGACCCGGTCGAGGGCAAGTGGACACAGCGCGAGACCTATGACGCCGACCATGCGCTGACGCATGCGACTGCGCCGGGGTTTTTGGTGAGGCTGGGGGATTTGTGAGGGGCGCTAACAATCTGAATTAGCTGGGCGAAACGCTTGCTCACTTCCCCTCCCCCTTGTGGGGAGGGGTGCGGGGTGGGGGTCCACGCAACTCCGGAATTGGCGCCTGTCGCAACCGCGCCAACGATCAGCATTCCCCGACCCCCACCCCGTCCGCTGGCGCGGCCGACCCTCCCCACAGGGGGGAGGGTATGCAGGCTAATGATCTGATTTATCGCGTGAAACATCCCCTCTGCGGGAGGGTATACAACTCACTCCCCCGCCAGCCGCTCCTTCTGCGCATAACCCAGCCGCGCGTTCAGCTCGTCCAGAATCTGCGCGGCGGCTTCCGCGATCACCGTGCCCGGGGGGAAGATGGCGGAGGCGCCGTTGGCGCGCAGTTCGTCCATGTCCTGCGGGGGGATCACGCCGCCCACCACGATCATGATGTCCTCGCGCCCGGCCTGCCGCAGGGCCGCCTTCACTTGCGGCACAAGCGTCAGATGGCCCGCCGCCAGCGAGGACACGCCGATCACATGCACATTGTTGTCCACCGCCTGCTGCACCGCCTCCTCGGGCGTGGCGAAGAGGGGGCCGATGTCCACCTCGAAACCAAGATCGGAGAAGGCTGACGAGATCACCTTCTGTCCGCGATCATGCCCGTCCTGCCCCACCTTCGCCACGAGGATGCGCGGCTTGCGGCCCTCGTTTTCCTCGAAGGCGCGGGTCATGTCGGAGACGCGGTTGATGATGGGCGAGTCGTTGCCTGCCTCCTTCCGATAGACGCCGCGAATGGAGCCGATGGTCGCCACATGGCGGTTGAAGACCTTTTCCAGCGCCAGCGAAATCTCGCCCACGGTGGCTTTGGCCCGCGCGGCCTCGATGGCCAGCGCCAGCAGATTGCCCCTGGCGCGGGCGCCTGCGCTCAGGGCCTTCAAGGCGCCCTGCACGGCGGCTTCATCGCGCTCGGCGCGCAGGCGGCGCAGCTTTTCGATCTGCTGGGCGCGCACGGAGGAATTATCGACCTTCAGGACATCGATGGGCTTCTCGCCCTGCGGCTTGAACTTGTTGACGCCGATGACAGCTTGCCGTCCGCTGTCGATGCGCGCCTGCGCCTTGGCGGCGGCCTCCTCGATGCGCAGCTTGGGAATGCCCGCATCGATGGCCTTGGCCATGCCGCCGAGGCGCTCCACTTCTTCGATGTGGGACCACGCGCGCTCCGCCAGATCCTGCGTCAGCCGCTCCACATAATAGGACCCGCCCCAGGGGTCGATGACCCGCGTGGTGCCGCTCTCCTGTTGCAGGAAGAGTTGCGTGTTGCGGGCGATGCGGGCGGAGAAATCGGTTGGGAGCGCGAGGGCTTCGTCCAGCGCATTGGTGTGCAGGCTTTGCGTGTGGCCCTGCGTCGCGGCCATGGCCTCGATGGTGGTGCGCGTGACATTGTTGAAGACGTCCTGCGCAGTGAGCGACCAGCCGGAGGTCTGGCAATGGGTGCGCAGGGGCAGGCTCTTTTCGGATTTGGGATCGAACTGCTTCACCAGCCGCGCCCACAAAAGCCTTGCGGCGCGCAGCTTGGCGACCTCCATGAAGAAGTTCATCCCCACCGCCCAGAAGAAGGACAGGCGCGGCGCGAATTGATCCACGGTGAGCCCCGCCGCGATCCCCGCGCGGATATATTCGACGCCATCGGCCAGCGTGTAAGCGAGCTCCAGATCCTGCGTCGCGCCCGCTTCCTGCATGTGATAGCCGGAGATGGAAATCGAATTGAACTTCGGCATGTGTTGCGAGGTATAGGCGAAGATGTCGGAGATGATGCGCATGGAATCTTTGGGCGGGTAGATATAGGTGTTGCGCACCATGAATTCTTTGAGAATGTCGTTCTGGATCGTGCCCGAGAGCTTGTCCTGCGACACGCCCTGTTCCTCCGCCGCCACGATATAAAGCGCCAGCACCGGCAGCACCGCGCCATTCATGGTCATGGACACGCTCATCTGGTCGAGCGGAATGCCTGAAAAGAGCGTGCGCATGTCATAGATGGAATCGATGGCGACGCCCGCCATGCCCACATCGCCCGCCACGCGCGGATGATCGGAATCATAGCCCCGATGGGTGGCGAGATCGAAGGCGACCGAGAGGCCCTTCTGTCCCGCCGCGAGGTTACGCCGATAGAAGGCGTTGGAATCCTCCGCCGTGGAGAAGCCCGCATATTGGCGCACGGTCCAGGGCTGGTTCACATACATGGTGGGATAGGGCCCGCGCACGAAGGGGGCGAGGCCCGGATAGCTGTCGACGAAGTCGATGTCGGCGATGTCGCCCGCCCCATAGATCGGCTTCACAGGGATCTCTTCTGGCGTCAGCCAGGGCGCTTCGCCAAGGGGCGGCGCGGGCATGGCGGCCTGCGCGAAGGCGAGGGTGGAGAAATCGGGGATGCGCGACATGGCGGGCTCGTTCGTTGGCGACACCAGGGGTTTATACCCCCTGCGCGCGCGAGCGGCCATCGTTCCTTAGGTGGGCGCCCTCACCCCCGCCGCTCCGCGACCCAGCGCCCCGCGCATTGCTTGCTCGGCGCGCGCCACTTGCCCGAGCCCGCACCCGCGCCCAGCGATCCCGAGGCCGCCAGCACATCGGCGCCCTGCATGACCCGCACCGCCACGCGGCCCCGCGCATCCACCGTGCCAGCGGCTGCGGCCATGGCGTCGGCCATTTCGATGCGGCCGTTGCTGATGCCGAGCGACAGGCGGGAGGCGCGGTCGCAGGCGCCCTTTTCAGTGATGACCATGACCGACCAGCGCCCGTCAAAAGCCTTGGGGGAAGCGCCGCGTTTCGTGTCGGCCTGCGCCACGCTCGCCATAGCCAGACAGGCCAGCACGCCAACCGTCAGGGACAATGCTTTCATCAATGCTGCTCCTCGCGATCAGGCGAGCCGCAGCGCCTCGTCCAGAACCGCGATCACATCGCATCCGGCGAAGATGAAGCCGCTGACGCCCGCCTCTTTCCACGCGGCCTCGGCGGCGCCGGGCCGGCCAGCGAGGTAGATATGGCGCGCGCCCGCCTTGACCAGCGCCCGCGCCGCTTTTTGCCCCCACTCTTCGTAGAGGGGATCCGACGAACAGATGCAGGCCAAGGCGGCGCCGGAGGTCTTGAAAGCCTCGGCTAGGCTCGCCTCATCGGCGAAGCCCTCGTTGCCCGGCGCCAGCACGCCGCCCGCCTCGAAGAAGTTCTTGGCGAACATGGAGCGGGCGGTGAAGGCGGCGACGGGGCCGAGATTGGCGAGGAACACGCTGCGGCGGGTTCCGGTTTGCAAAGCCTCCGCATCCGCCCGGTCGCGCAGGGCCTCGAAGGCTTCGGCGTCGCGTTGCAGGCGCAGCGCAGGCAGGGGGATCTGTAGGGCGTTGGCGGGTTGCTGCGCGGGCAGGGGCGCCAGCACCTCGACGGTGGCTTCCGCCACATTGGGGAACTCGCTCGTGCCGGTGATCGGGTCCTTGCGGCGGGCGATGGCGCGGGCGCGCTCTTGCTGCGTCGTGGCGATCTGCTTTTGCAGGGCGCCGGAGGCCAGCGCGCCGTAAAGGCCGCCAGCCCGTTCGGTCTCCTGCACCAACGCCCAGGCCTTTTCGCAGAGCGCGTCGGTCAGGGTCTCGAAGGCGCCGGCGCCAGCGGCGGGGTCGGAGACGCGGCCAAGGTTCGCCTCTTCCAGCAGCACCGATTGGGTGTTGCGGGCGATGCGCCGGGCGAAATCATCGGGCAGGCCCAGCGCCTGGGTGAAGGGCAGCACGCTCACCGCATCCGCCCCGCCCAGCCCCGCCGAGAAACAGGCGACGGTGGCGCGCAGAATGTTCACCCAGGGGTCGCGCCGGGTCATCATGCGCAGCGAGGTCTCCGCGTGGATGTGGATCGGCGCAGGCGTCAGACCGCAGGCCTCCTCCACCCGCGCCCACAGGCGCCGGAGCGCCCGCAGTTTGGCGAGGCCGAGAATCTCATCTGCGTCCGCGCTGATGCGAAAGCCGATCATGCCCCGTGCCGCCTCAAGGGCCACGCCAGCGCCTTCCAGCGCGCGCAGATAGGCCAGCGCCGAGGCGGTGACGAGGGCCAGTTCCTGCGCCTCGGAGGCGCCGGCGCCATGGGCCAGACGTCCATCGGCGACGAAGCCCCGCCCGCCGATGGTTCTGGCGAAAGCGGCGCTGGCGGGGGCCAGGGCGGCCCAATCGGCGGAAGCGCCGCCTTGCAGCGCCATCTGGCCGAGGGGATCGTGGCCGAAGGTCACAGTGGAGAGATCCGCGCCAGCCTTGGTCAGCAGTTCCGCCAGATGTTTCGCGCAATCCTGCGCCTGCGGGCCGAGGTCGATTTCGATGGGCAGGCCCACCTCCAGCGCCACGCCCTCCAGAACCGTGTCGAGGGATGCGCGCTCAGTGGGCAGGCCGAAGCCATAGGCGCCCACGGCGCCCGCGAAGACCAGATGCAGGCCGGTGGCGCCGTTCTCCAGATCCTCGAGGGCCTGCCGGTTGGCGGCCTCGGGGTCGGGATTGTCCACCCGCGCGAGCCGCGCCCAGCCGGCGCCGCTCGCCTTCACGGCCCGGGGGCGCTCCTCCAGCAGGCGGCCATAGAGGGGGGCGATGGCGATGGCGTCGTAGCTGCGCCCCTGCAACCGCTCGAAGGGCGCGCCCTTGAGCACCCCATCCACCCGCGCTCGCCACTGGGCCTGCGTGGCGGCTGGGAAAACATCGGCGAAGGAGATGGGCGTGTTTGACATGGGGCGGTCCGGTTCGATCCGCGCTTATGATCGGCATGTCGCGACCCCCACCCCCAGCCCCTCCCCACAAGGGGGAGGGGAGCGGCTGGCGTTTCGCTTACCCTCCCCCTTGTGGGGAGGGTCGGCCGCGCAGCGGACGGGGTGGGGGTCTGCGAATGCTGATCGTTGGCGTGGTGACAGTTCGCGTCCCTTTTCGCATGGCGCGGCCCGTCCCGCCACAGGCGGAAAGTCGTAGACCCTCACCCCTCCAGCGCCTCCACGATGGTGCGCAGCACCTTCACCCGGCTGTAGTATTTGTCATTGGCCTCCACCAGGGTCCAGGGCGCGCGGCTGGTGGAGGTCAGGTTGACCATGTCGTTCACCGCCTGCTCATAGGCGTCCCACTTCTCCCGATTGCGCCAATCGTCGGGGGTGATCTTGTAGCGCTTCACCGGCGTATCCTGCCGCGCATTGAACCGCGCCAGCTGCTCGTCCTTGCTGATGGCGAGCCAGAATTTCACCACCGTATAGTCCGCCCGCGCCAGATGGCGCTCGAAATCCTTGATCTCGTCATAGGCGCGCAGCCAGTCGGCCTCCGAGCAGAAGCCCTCGACCCGTTCCACCAGCACCCGCCCATACCAGGTGCGGTCGAAGATGGCGGCCTGTCCGCGCATGGGAATGCGCCGCCAGAAGCGCCAGAGATAGGGATGGACGCGCTCCTCGTCCGTGGGGGCGGCGATGCCGTGGACGCGGAAGGCGCGGGGGTCCAGCGCCTCGCGGATGCGCAGGATCGCGCCGCCCTTGCCTGCGGCGTCGTTGCCCTCCATGGCGATCACGAGGCCCCGCTCGCGGAAGCTCTTTGCGGTGGTGATGCGGGTCAGCGCATGCTGATAGTGGCGCAGCTCCTCCCGATAGGATTCGGGGTCGAGGCTCTTGGTCAGGTCGAGGGCGGAGATGACCGTGGGCGTCATCAGGGGGATTTTGCCCCTCGGCGCCGCTTTGGGCTTCGCGGGTTTCGCCTTGGCGGCTTTGCTGGTTTCCGCAGCCGCTTTGCGTAACACGTCGAGCAGCAGCATCCCCGCCGCCAGATCGCGGTAACGGTCATTGTCGCCCGCCACCACATACCAGGGCGCCTGCCCGGTGGAGGTGATGTCGGCCATTTCAAGGCCCGCCGCGTTCAGCCTTTTGCGCTCCTTTTTCGTGTCGATATGGTTCCATTCGATCACGACCGGGCGCCTGCGCGATCCATCGGCCCGCAGCACCTTCTTCAGCCGCCGCTGGGCCTCCTTGTCCGGCAGGAAGAGCCAGAGCTTGAGCAGCATGACGCCTTCCGCCGCCAGCATGGTCTCGAATTCGTTGATGTCGGTAAGCGCCTGCGTGAATTCGCCCTCGTCCAGCAGGCCCCGCGCGCGCCCGTCCAGCGCGGGATGATACCAGGAGCCCAGCACCATGCCGATGCGCCCATGGCCGGGCATGTCGCGCCAGAAGCGCCAGTAGGGCGGGCGCTGGCGCTCGTCCTGCGTTGGCGAAAAATAGGACAGGGTGTCGAGATGATGCGGGTCGAGCCATTCATAGAAGCGGCCCAGCAGCTCGCCCTTGCCCGCCCCATCCGACCCGTTGATGAGGATCAGCACGCTTTTCTGGCACGCCTCCACCAGTTCGAATTGGGCGTCGAGCAGATCCTCGCGCAGGCGCGGTTCGATCTTGTCGAAGTCCTCTTTCGAGAGGTCATGGGACAGGGCGGCTGACTCGAACATGCGCGTCTCCCTCATCGTCAGGCGGCTATGGCGCGCTCCAGGGTCTCGACGCCGGTCTTGAGCGCCGCCGCGCAACGCTCGATCAGCTCCTCGCTCGCCCGGCTGCGGGGAATCGAGACATGCATGGCCGCCACAGGCTTGCCCATCCGATCCCTGATGATGCGCGCCACGGCGATGCTGCCCACCGTGAATTCCGCCGTGCTGAGGGCGAAGCCCAGTCGGCGCACCCGCTCGATCTCATTTTCCAGCCGGGCCCGGTCGATGATGGTCGTCTCGGAAAAGGATTGTAACGTGGTGC
The DNA here is from genome assembly GCA_945903655.1 of Rhizobium sp. Q54. Lineage (GTDB taxonomy): Bacteria > Pseudomonadota > Alphaproteobacteria > Rhizobiales > Beijerinckiaceae > Terripilifer. The sequence continues at coordinate 9,909 of CAMDOY010000027.1, forward strand.
GGTCAAGATAGGCCGCCAGCTCCTGCGGCTCCATGGCCGCCAGAAAGACCCGGCTGGTGGCGCCTGCATAAAGCGGAATCGGCACGCCGATCTGCTGGCTTTGGCTGATGGCGTTGATGGCCTCGACGGCGTCCACATTCACCCGGAAGTCAAGGTCGCGCACGGAGAGCACCACGCTCTCGTTCACCTTGTCGCGGATCGCGATCATGATGGGATGGGCGATGGTGCGAACGGGAAGGGATTGCAGCACGGAGCTGGCCAGCCCCAGGGGCAGAATGCCCAGGCGATAGCTGGCGGTTTCCCGATTTTGCGTCGCCAGACCCTCGGTCACCAGGGTCGCCAGAATGCGAAAGGCGGTGGGCTTGGAAAGCCCCGCCCGATTGGCGACTTCCAGAAGGCTGGACTCCCGCGGGGAGGCCGCCAGCGCGAAGAGAATTCGCCCGGCCCGATCCACCGCCTCGATGGCGCTCTGGTCCAGGCGCGGTTCGCCCGCAGCCTCGCGCGGGCCGGTCTTGCCCTTGCCCACGGGTTTGCTCGCAGGGGGCGTCGTCGCCCTCGCCATGCCTGTCTCCTCGAAATTCTCGGCCCCTTGGGGCGCAACTGCGGAGTCTTATAAGCCTTTCCGGAGGCAGCGTCTCTGGTTCCAAGGTCGCATCTTGCGGCGCCGGGCTTTACAGCTCGCCCCCGCTCGTCCAGCTTCCGCTCATCAGAAGAGGATTCCACCTATGACCATACCGGAAGGGCGCGTGCGCCGCGTCGTCACCACCGTCAACGAAGAGGGCAAGGCCGTTGTCCTCTTTGACAGCGAAAACCCCAACCGCGCCGTGCGCCCGGGCAAGAACAATGTGGCCAATCTCATCTGGACCACCGATGGCGCTCCCGCCGACATCGCGGGCCCGCAGGATCGCGGCGCCCTGAAGATCGGCACCTCGCCGCTCCCCGGCGCCTCCATCTTCCGCATCATGGACTATCCGCCCGTGACGCCGGAGATGGAGAAAATGGACACCGCGGCCCGCATGAAGGAGCTCGCCCACGAGCCGGAAATCCGGGGCCTGCCGCCGCGTCATCCCTTCATGCACCGCACCCGCACGGTCGATTACGCCATCATCCTGCAAGGGGAGATCGATATGCTGCTGGATGACAGCGAGATCCACCTGAAGGCGGGCGATGTGCTGGTGCAGCAGGGCACCAACCACGCCTGGGTCAATCGGGGGACCGAGGTCTGCCGCATCGCCTTCGTGCTGATCGACGCCAAGCCGATCTGACGCCGCTGCGATTGGGGGGCTTCAGGCGATTTGGGTCAACGTCGGGGAGGAGGCCACCACCTTGTTGACGATCTCTTCCCCCGCGACATCTCGCGCATAGGCGAAGAGTTCGCGACCGATGGTCTGCATTTCGGCCATGCCGAGGCCCAGCGCCATGAGCTTGCCCGCCAGCCCCATGATGCCGCCGCCCCCGCCCATCATGCTGCTGAGCGCGCCCATGAGGCCGCCGCCGCCCATGGGCGCCTCGGCCTCGCCCATGCTGGCGGCCAGCTCCTGGGCGCCGGGGATCTTGTCCATGAGGTCCTGGAGGGCCTGCGGCTCCACCTCAGATTTCAGGAAGACGAAAATCTCTCCGATGGCCTGCTGCGTCACCTGCGCGTCCACGCCAGCGGCCTGGCTCACCCGTGCGATCATTTCGTCCATGCCGACTGTCTCCGACTTGTTGCTGACGCAGCTTAACGCAGGGGTATGGGCGAGGCCAATCACGACTCCAAAAGCATCCCGCGCCTCGCCGGGTTCCCCTGTGGCGCGGGCGAAGCGCATGGCCTATATGTTTTGCAGTGTTTGAGCGAAAAGGCGCGACATGACGGACGATCCCGCGAACCAGCCCGGCAAGATCCTGATCGGCAAGGGCGAGGCCTTTCAATATCTTCAACTGCCCCTGGGCAATCGCCATGGCCTGGTGGCGGGCGCCACCGGCACGGGCAAGACCGTGACGCTGCAGGTGCTGGCGGAGGGTTTCTCCAACGCGGGCACGGCGGTTTTCTGCGCGGACGTGAAGGGCGATCTGTCGGGCCTCGCCATGGCGGGGGAGGGCAAGGCGCCCTTCGTGCAGCGCGCGAAAGACATTGGCGTGACCTATACGCCCGACCGTTTCCCCGTCGTGTTCTGGGATGTGTTCGGCGAGCAGGGCCATCCCGTGCGCGCCACCCTCTCGGAAATGGGCCCGGTGCTGCTGGCGCGCCTGCTCGATCTCAACGATGTGCAGGAGGGCGTGCTCAACATCGTCTTCCGCATCGCCGATGAACAGGGCCTGCTGCTGCTGGATCTGAAGGACCTGCGCGCCATGCTCGCCATGGTCTCGGACAACGCCGCCGAACTCACCAAGCATTATGGCAATGTGGCCCCCGCCACCGTGGGCGCCATCCAGCGGCAATTGCTGGTGCTGGAAAATCAGGGCGCGGACAAGTTCTTCGGCGAGCCCGCCCTGTCCATCGAGGATTTCATCCGCACCGACCGCGACGGGCGCGGGATCATCAATGTGCTGGCCGCCGACAAGCTCATGCGCAGCCCCAAGCTCTACGCGACCTTTCTGCTGTGGATGCTCTCCGAACTCTTCGAAACCCTCCCTGAAGTGGGCGACGCCGACAAGCCGAAGCTCGTCTTCTTCTTCGATGAAGCCCATCTGCTGTTCGACAGCGCGCCGAAGAACCTGATGACCGCCATCGAACAGGTGGTGCGCCTCATCCGCTCCAAGGGCGTGGGCGTCTATTTCGTCACCCAGAACCCCCTGGATGTGCCTGACGTGGTTCTGGGCCAGCTCGGCAACCGGGCGCAACATGCCCTGCGCGCCTTCACCCCGCGAGATCAGAAGGCGGTGAAGGCGGCGGCGGAAACCTTCCGTCAGAACGCCTCGTTCAACACAAGCGAAGTCATCACCCAGCTCGGCGTGGGCGAGGCTCTGGTCTCCATGCTGGAGAAGGGCGGCACGCCTGCCGTGGTCTCGCGTTCGCTCATCGCGCCGCCGGGCTCGCGGGTGGGGCCGATCACGGCGGAGGAGCGCGCCGCCGTGATCGCCGCTAGCCCCCTGCGCGGCAAATATGACGTGACCATCGACCGGGAGTCCGCCTTCGAGGTGCTGAACAGGCGCGGGACGCAGATGGTGGAGAAGGGGCAATCCGCTCCCCAGCAACAGGCGCCGTCCTCCGTCCCGCCCAGCCCCTGGACCCATAAGAACGCCCCGCCAGCGCCTCCGCCACAGGAGGCGCCGTCTCACGGGGGCAGCATTCTCGACACCATCGGCGGCATGATTGGCGGCGCGCTGGGCAATGGGAGCTCCGGCTCCGGCTCGCGGGGCAATCGCATGTCCACGGGGGAGATGATCGTCCGCTCAGCCGCCCAATCGGCGGCGCGCTCCATCGGCACCCAGATCACCCGCGCCATCCTGCGCAATGTGCTGGGGGGCATGAGGCGCTGAAGGCTTGGACCGGGCGCCCGGCTACGCTACATCTGTGACACCCAGCCGGAGATTCCCATGCCCGTTCTCGATGATGTTCTCGCCCGGATCGACCATAATCTTGACGGCGCCCTCAAGCGCCTCTTCGGCCTTCTGGAAATCCGCTCCATCTCGGCGGATCCCGCCTACAAGGACGACTGCGCTCGCGCCGCGCAATGGCTGGCGGATGAGCTGAACGGGCTTGGCTTCGAAGCCTCGGTGCGGCCCACTGCGGGGCATTCCATGGTCGTGGCGCACGCCAAGTCGAAGCGTCGCGATGTGCCCCATGTGCTCTTCTACGGCCATTACGACGTGCAGCCCGCCGATCCCCTGGAGCTCTGGGAGACCGACCCCTTCGCGCCGCGCATGGTGGAGGGGCCTGAGGGTCGTCGTATCGTGGCGCGCGGCGCCGCCGACGACAAGGGCCAGTTGATGACCTTCGTGGAGGCCTGCCGCGCCTTCATGGAAAGCGGCGGCCTGCCCTGCGATGTGACCCTGCTGTTCGAAGGCGAGGAAGAATGTGGCTCGCCCTCGCTGCCTGCGTTCCTGGCCGCCAACAAGGCGGATCTGACCGCAGATCTCGCCATGCTCTGCGACACCAATATGTGGAACGCCAAGACGCCCATGATCACAACCATGCTGCGGGGTCTGGCGCTGGAGGAGGTGGTGATCCGCGCCGCCTCGCGCGATCTGCATTCGGGCCTGTTTGGCGGGGCGGCGGTGAACCCCATTCACGTGCTCTCGAAGATCATCGCTGATCTGCGCGACGACAAGGGCGCCGTGACCCTGCCGGGCTTTTATGACGGCGTGTCCGAACTGCCCGAGGAGGTCGCGGCCCAATGGCGCGCGCTGGATTTCAACGAGGCGAAGTTTCTGGGCGACATGGGCCTGTCGCAACCCGCTGGCGAGCGCGGGCGCAGCATTCTCGAATTGATCTGGGCGCGGCCGACTTTTGATGTGAACGGAATCATCGGCGGCTATACGGGCGCGGGCTCCAAGACCGTGCTGCCCGCCCAGGCCAGCGCCAAATTCTCCTTCCGCCTCGTGGGCCAGCAGGACCCCGAGAAGGTGCTGGCGAGTTTCCGCGCCTTCGTGAAGGCCCATCTGCCGCCCGATTGCGAGGCTGAGTTCATCCGCCACGGCGCCTCGCCCGGACTGACCCTGCCCTTCGCCTCCGAACCCCTCAGCCGCGCCCGCCGCGCGCTCCAGCAGGAATGGGGCGTGGAGCCGGTGCTCGGCGGCTCCGGCGGCTCGATCCCCATCGTGGGTGACCTGAAGCGCGATCTGGGCATGGACGCCCTGATGGTGGGCTTCGGCCTCGACGACGACCGCATCCATTCGCCGAATGAGAAATACGAGCTGAGTTCGTTCCATAAGGGAACGCGCAGCTGGGCGCGGATTCTGGCGGCGCTGGCGGGGTGAGGGGCTTTAGCGCCGCGCGTTTTGAATCAAACGGGTTCTGCGACTGTATGATCGGCGAGGCGCGGCTTCACCGTGACAGTCACCTCAACGTCTTGATCGAGCTTCTCCAGCATGGCCATGAGGCGATCAATCGTAAAACGCGATAGCTTGGCTTGCCGGACGCGCGAAAAATCGGCGGCCGAAAAACCCGTTACATCGTGAGCGTTGCGCACACTCATGTTGAGCGCATCAAGAACGCCGACAATCTTGGCGGCGAGGATGGCTTTAAGCTGCAGGGCTTCAGGGTTGGCGAGACCAAGGTCGCGGAAGACGTTGCCGCTTCCATGCACCATTTCAAGATCATCGTCGCTCATTTCAAGGCCTCCTTCAAGCGCTTGAGCCTGTCGTGGATAAACCTGCGCCCCGGTTCCGCTTCACCGTTCTCGCCGCACCCGCAGCCCCCTGATTCCAGCTTCCCTATTCTCTGCCTCCAGTACCCCGCGCGCGATCAGCGCTCGCACCCGATAAAACAAAAACGCGTCGCTCACATAATCAGCAGCCTCGCCCATCACCTGTCCCACAACGTAGATAGCGCGTTTGAAATCAGAGCTGCATTGCGACAGCAAGGCTTCGTCGAAAAAGCTCTCTTCGCAGATTGCCAACTGACCTTCGAGGCAAAGGCGCAGCGTATGGTCTTGCTTCGTCAGCGCCACCCATTCGAGAGCCAGAGCGTCACGCTCATCCTGCGTGAGTGGTCTCGCCTGCGCCTGTCGCAGCTTGTTCACCGCGCAGAGGGCCACAGCCGTGCGGCCCTGGAAATCGGCGGTGAAACGCGGGACTTCACTGATCCAGAGTTGCGCCTGCAGCCATGCGTGGCAGAGCGCGCGCAGCAGGGTCTGCTCCATGCCATTTTGGCCGCACCAGATCAGGGCGATTTCATCGGGCGCCGGCGCCAGATCTGAAAGGCCCGGATGCGTCTCGCAGTCTTGCGGCGTCTCCCCGCAACCGGCGGCCTCGAACATGCGGTTAAGCCATGCCGCGCGTGCGGCACGGCCCGCCGCTGTGTGCAAGTCGCGCAGGGGTCCATAGGCCATGCAATCGTCCACGATGATCTGGCGTTCATCGGGCCTGCCTGCGATGAGCGCCGCGATGTTCTGCGCGGCGAGGTCGCCCGTGCTCATATGTGCGATTCTGGTCATGTCGCGCTTGAGCCCTCCTCACGCCACCCGCACCAGCGTCTGCCCGAAGTCCTCCGCAAATCCCTGCGTCTCCAGCACGCCGCCTTCGACGAGCTGGCGGATCCGGTAAAACAGGAACGTGTCGCCGACGAGTCCCATGTTGGCGCCCATCACATGACCGGCGATGATGATCGCCTTCTTGAAGACGCGCGTGCATTGGGCGAGCAGGGCCTCATCATAGAGCATTTCATCGCAGCCGCTGATCTCGCCGTTCTCATAGAGGCGCAGAAGATGGCGCTCTTGGGTTAGCCTGAGCCAGTCAGCGGCCAGCTCGTCCCGCTCCTGTTGCGTCAGCGGCCGCGCAAGCGTCTCCATCTTCCGCAAAACCCATTCGGGACAGGCGCCCACGGCCTTTTGATAGCGGTCATAGGGCTGGGCCTTGATGACCTCGCTGATCCACAGCGGCGTCTTCGCCCAGGCGTGGCAGACGGCGCGCAGCAGGATCTGTTCATTTGCATTGGCGCCGCACCAGATCGTGGCGATTTCATCGTGGTCCGGCGCCTGCGCGAGATCCGTCAGGCCCACATGGTCGGCGAAGTCGGGCGCCCATTGGTCCCGATGGGCGGCCTTGCGCATCTGGTTCCACCAGGCTGCGCGCGCGGCCATGCCTGCGGGTTGGTCAATGTCGCTGAGGGGGCCGAGGCCGAAACCCTCGTTCACGATGACCATCCGGTGATCGGAACGGTTCTCGAGCATCTCCGCAAGCGTATGGGCGCCGGAGCCACCAAGGCAGAGGTGAACGGTTTTTGCCATGCGCGAACCCTCCACAGCCCCAGTCTTTTGCCCTGTTCATGTTGGCGCAGGAGGGGGCGAGAGGCAAGCGGGGGGCTTAGGGCTACGTCTACCGCAGCCCCTTTGCAGACTGCGGCGTCTCGTCCATGGGCGGCAGGGGCTGGGCCATGGGGGCGGGCGGCTGCGCGCCGCCGATCCGCTCGCCTGCTGGCCCTGCGCCGCGCGCGTCAATCACCGCCACGGAGGTCGAGTCCTCCTTGCGGGGTTCGGCCAGCTGGGCGCCGATGGAGCGGATCACGGCGGGGGCGTCCGCATAGGCGGCATGGCCGATGAAACCGTTCGAGATTCCGCTGAGGTCATAGACCCGCACGCCCAGCTTGCGCAGGTCGGCGGCGTCCTGGGTGTTCTTGGGGTCCATGGCGCCGACGCGCGGACGGTCCCCGGCGAGGCGGCTGGATAGGGACAGGGCCCGGTCGTCCCGCGAGACGAAGATCGAGACGCGGGCGGCGGAGCCCAGCCGCGTCATTTGCTGGCGGAAGACGGCCAGATCGATGTCGGGGGCCGCGAGCATCACGTCGCCCAGCTTGCCGTCGAGATCGGGATGGCCCGCGATGGCGTTCTCCCGCAGGGCCTCCATGGCGAGCCAGGAGCCCATGGAATGGGCCAGCACATGCACGCGTCCGACGCCAGGCACAGCCGCCAGATCGCGGATCAGCCCCTGCAGGGCGTCGCGGGAGGCGGTGGCGCGCTCCTTGGCGGAGACATAGCTCAGCATGCCCGATTGCGAGGGCCAGGTGAAAAGCACGGGCACGCCGCCAAAGCGCGCGTCCACCGCGATCTGGGTCAGGCGCAGGCGGGCTTCATCAAGGCTGGTGTTGAAGCCATGGACATAGAGCAGGATGTCGCGATCCGCGCCCACCCGGCCCGAAATATGGGAGCCAAGCTCGCCCGTGAAGCGTTCGGGCGTCATGGCGCGGGCGTTGGTGAGGGTGAAGTGGCTTTTGGGGTTGGGCTTGCCGAAGGTGGGGGCCTCGATGACGCCGAGCTGGTGGCCGGGGGGCACGCTCACCATGACCATGGCGTGGTGCGCGCCGCCCTCGCCCAGGGCGTCGCCAATCCGGCGGTCATCCCGGCGCGTGGAGGCGACGAACATGGTCACCGAGCGGGCGGAAGCCTGAGGCCGCGAATCGAAGAGCCCTATGGACGAACTTCCGCCTTCGCCCATGCAGCCCCCCAAAAGGAACGCGAGGGCGCAGACCGTCGCGACCCCGGTCAGGGCCGACAGTGGCTTCTTCCGGGGCTTGGGGCCCAGGCGCATGCTTCAATCCTCCGGGATGACGGCGGCCCAGCGGGACGCCGCGCCCATCAAGCAAGGGATTGCTTGACGAAAAGTTAACGGGCCTCTTTGTTCACAGGGGTATTGAACCGCAAAGGTGACGAGAATGGGACCGAAACAAATTTGCGTGATCGTGATCGCAAGAATGGGCCCATGATCAAGGTTCTCGTGACCGCTTTTGGCGCCTTTCCCGGCGCCCCGTGGAACCCCACCCTGGCCCTCGCCCGGGAGCTTGAGCGCCGTCATGGCAAGCGTCTGGCCCGGCTTTCGATTGCGTTGCATACACGCATTCTGCCGGTTCGGTTCGCTGAAGTTGAGGGAGCCCTGGCGTCGGCCCTGGATCAGTTGCGCCCCGATGTCGTGCTGCATCTGGGCCTTGCGGGTCGGCGGGCCGCACTCAGCGTGGAACTGCGCGCGCTTAACCGGCTGGGAACGCTGGGGCCCGATGCGGCGGGGGCTTTTGCGACCTCTCACGCTGTCGTCGCAGGTGACCGCTTCCAGCGCGTCGCCCGTTGGCCGGCGCATCGCATCCGCGCGGCGATGGATCAATTCGCGATCACGCGACTGTCGATGGACGCGGGGGATTATGTCTGTAACCAGACACTGTACCGGTCGCTTTCCAGGGCAAGGGGGGTGGTTGGTTTCATCCATGTTCCGCGCCCGCGCAAGGGCGGACGCCATCGGCCGGGATTGGCGCGAATGGTGGAGGCGATCGCTGTCGCCCTGATCCTGATGTCGGGCGAGGCGCGGGCCTCTTCCCGAGCGCCACGGGCTTGACCGGATCGGGTTCGAGCGGCATGGTCCGGTCAAACCAAGATTGGATATGACCGTGGACTCAACCTTTCTCCTTTCGCTGCTCCAGATCATCTGGATCAATATTCTCCTTTCCGGCGATAACGCCGTGGTGATCGCCCTCGCCTGCCGCTCTCTGCCCCCTCGCGAGCGGCGGATTGGCATCATGCTGGGCGCGGGCGCTGCTGTGCTGTTGCGCATCATCTTCACGATGATGGTCGTCTGGCTGATGGAGATTCCCTATCTCAAGCTCATTGGCGGCGTCTTGCTGCTGTGGATTGCCGTGAAGCTGCTAACCGACGAGACGGACGAGGCCTCTGTCAAGGAGTCGGATACGATCTGGAATGCGGTGCGCACTGTCGCCATCGCCGACATGGTGATGTCGCTCGACAACGTGATCGCCATCGCCGCTGCGGCGAAGGGGTCCACCGCCCTG
>CAMDOY010000028.1 GCA_945903655.1 Rhizobium sp. Q54
GACAAACAAACTCCAGTCTCGAATCCATCGCAGACACCTCGCGAAACGGCATCCCGATCTCCTTTCTCTGAGATCGGAAAAGTGTCCACTATGTCTCCGAACACCTGTCCACTATGTCTCCGGTCTAAACACCCACGAGGGGGAGGGGATCGGCAAGCGTTGCGCTAAACATTTGAAATACAGAGTGCTTTTGACTTCTTTACAGGGCGCTCTGAGCTTAAAGTGTTTCCCGACTGCCTAATGCCGACTGCCGACTGCCTCACTTATAAATCTCCTTCGCAAGCGCCAGGAACTCATCGATCCGCGTGAAATCCTCCGCCACCAGCGGCTTCACATCGGCGAGTTCGGCCACCTCTGCAGAGAGCTTCGCCTTCAGATCCGAAATCACGATGCCGTGGCCGGTGTCGGCGTAGATTTCCTGCACCTCGTCCGTGAGATAGAAATCGCAGAGCAACCGCGCCGCATTGGGGTGGGGCGCGTTGCGCAGCACCGACACGGAATAGGACCCATAGGTGACGCCCTCCTGGGGGATCACCATCTTCACAGGCAGGCCCTTCAGGCGCGCGAATTCTGACAGGATCAGCGGCACATAGATCGCAAATTCCCCGCGCGCCACGCGCCGCGCCGCCTCGCCATAATCGCGGGAGAAGACCGGCTGCTGGGCCGCGAGTTTCTCGTGGAAGCCCCGCCCGAACTTGTCCATGGTCATGTGGAACATGACGCGCCCGCCGCCCGCCGTGCGCGGATCGTCGAAGAGGATCTTGCCCTTCCATTTGGGGTCGAGCAGGTCCATCCAGCTCTTGGGCTCGTCCGCAGGCTTCACCATGGCTGTGTTGATCAGCATGCCGTAGTTGATGGTGAAGATCGGCGTCTGCATGTCATCCGCCCGACTGGCGAAGGCGGGCTTCAACCGCTTGGCGTTGGGCAAGCCGCCGTGGCTCTCGACGATCTTGTCGACCGAGATGGTCATGGCCGCGACGCTGGATGCGGTATGCTGCACATCGCCCAGAAAACGCCCCGCCGATTGCTCGATGCGGGCGCGCTCGCGCAACTCGCCGCCGCGCGCGGTCAGATATTCGATCTTGATCCCATAGGCCTTCTCGAAGGCGGTCGCGATGCGGCCATGGGAGATGGGCGAAATATAGGCCGAATAGACCACCACGCGCCCCTCGCGTTTCGCCGCCTCCACCAGCGCGGCGCTGGGCGCCGCATGGGCGCGGGAGGCGCCCAGACCCGTGAGCCCAGCGCTTGCGAGCATGGAGAATTTACGTCTTGTCAGCATGTTTTCCCCCGTCCCTGACAGGGTGGCTGCGCACCCATGAGTCATGATCTTTCCGGGGCCCTGGCCGCCGGATCCGATCAAGCTAACCATGAACCACGCATTTGTCCAAAACTCTCAGAACTCCCGCCCGATCCGGCGATCCAGCGAAAACCGTCCGCCGCCGCCAAAGCAGATCGCGATGGAGAGCAGCATCATCAACAGCCCCACCTCGAAGCCGCGTGGCGACCACAGAAATCCGGACTTCATCTGGACGCCGAAGGTGATGACGAAGAGCAGCACCACCAGCGAAAAGGCGGCGAAGCGGGTGAAGAGGCCGAGGATGAGAAAAATCGCCCCGAACAATTCCGTCGCCGCCACAGCCCAGGACCAGGCCACCACATTCGGCAGGCCCAGAGCCGTCAGATTGCCAGCGGCGATGCGCGCATTGCCGCCCAGAAACATCTTGTCGATGCCCGACGGCAGAAACATCAGCCCCATGGTCACGCGGATGAGCGCGTAACTGAGCGGCGCCGCAAGGGCGTAGAGGGGCGCGAGGGCGGGAATGAAGAGCTTTTCGGCGCCCGCATCAGGGATTTCATCAATGATCATGTTGCGCTCCCACTCGTCAGAATTCACGGCCGATGCGCCGATCAAGGGAATAACGTCCACCGCCCCGCATGAGGAAGGCGATGCTCAGGAGAAACAGAAAGGCGGGATAATGATCGAAGGCGCCAAGCATGAGCCAATGCTGCTTGCCGACTGGCGTGGCGCCGAGGGCGAAGAGAAACCACAGGCCCGTAAGCGCCAGGGCCGCCGGGCGGGTCAGCAAGCCCAGAACCAGCAGGGCGCCGCCCACCAGTTCGATCGCTCCAACGCCCTCGGGCGTCAGCCATTCCACCGCCGGGTTGAAGCCGAAGGTGGGATTGTCCGTGAACAGGCGCGCATAGCCGTGGATGAAGAAGATGGCGCCGCTGAACAGGCGCATCAGCGCGAAGGCGTAGGGCTCGACCCAACGATAGCTCCAGACCATCCAGGGCAGATATTTGCGCATCTGCGCATCATGATCGCTCATACGTTCTCCCCGATGGGCCTCATTTAAATCGCTGACATCATCCGATTGTCTGGACAGAAATACAATAGCTTGGGCATTGGCCCCGCTGCCGGACCCTGTTTTTCATCGCAGTCCGATTTTCAACTCCAGGGCGAGTTCGCGCCAGCGTTGCTGAGCCTAACAGACGTGGTCCGGGCGGGTGAAGAGCAAGAAGCTTAAGCGCCTGCGCCGGGGTCGTCAGCGGACGGCCGCCCGCAGCAAGCATGTCGCCGTCCAGTGATGGATCCTCACCTTTTTAGCTTTGAGCCAAATGCCAGAGGAAGAAGGGACCGCCATCGACCGCGTTGTTCAAGAAAAGTGGGGACGCCTGGTCAGCGACGCCCCCCCCACGCCAGGCGGTCGACGTCACACCTTGCGATAGATGAGCAGCAATTCGTGCATGCCCACTTCCTCGACGCCTGCGTCACGCTCCCACTCCTTGATGATCTTCAGGGCTGAATCGAAGGCGAAGCTCTTTGTGTAGAACAGGATATAGCCGCCCGGGCGCGTCTTTTCCGTCAGCATGTCCAGCAATTGGCGATCCGTCATGGCGCCATACTCATCATTTTTCTCGGTGCGGAATTCGCACAGGTGAAACAGGGTCACCACATCGAAATCGGGCAGGAGCCGCTTTTCCAGCTGATAGATGTCGCCGAAGAAGGTCTTGTAGCTTTTCTCCACATCCGGCCTGTCGATGGCCAGTTGCACGAAGGTGTCATATTCCTTGGGCGCAGCGGTGATGCCCAGCACGCAATTGCCGCTGCCGTTCTCGGCCGTCTTCACGCCGACGATATGATGGCTGCCCGTGCCGAAATGAAAGATCGAAGCGTTCTGAATTCTCTTGACCTCGAGCCAGTCCACGAATTGCACGTCGCAGGGGCATTCTGCGATGCGAAGATCCCATACCGCATCCCAGAAATGCAGTTTGCCTTTACCCTCGGCGGCCATGCTTTCGTTCATTCCTTGCTCCTGTATCAAGCCTTTATGGTAACGACGTCACTCTTGCGCTTTGGCCGCAGGCGGGACGTCGCGCCTGTGCGGGTCACTTCCTCGAGCTTGCCGGGTTCATCGCCCGATCGCGTCAGGACGAAGGTGCGGTCATAGAGATGGGCGGGCCCTGGCCGGTTGCTGATGTCTATGATGACCGAGGCTTTGCAGCGCTCGAAGACAAGGCGGGTCAGCTCCGCCTGGGCGCCTGCGTCGCATGCGGAGAGCGCGTCTTCCAGAACGATGACGCCGGGCTTTTGCAGCAGGAGGCGCGCGATGGCGCATCGCTGTTTTTCATCGGCGGACAGGGTCTGCATCCACCGCGCTTTCTGGGGAAGGCGGCCGACCAGATGCGAGAGGCCGCAGAGGTTCAGGGCGCCGGCGATCTCCTCGGGGGGAAAGGTCCCCGTGGGCGCCGGACATTGGATGGCTTCCTCCAGCACGCCTTCGGGCAGATAGGGCGCGGCATGGGCGATCACCGCCTCATAGCCTGCGGGCACGGAGAGATATCCCGACCCCCAGGGCCAGAAGCCGAGGATGGCGCGCGCCAGCACGTTTTTCCCCGCCCCCATGTCCCCGGTGATCATCACCCTTTCGCCGCTGCGGAAGGTGGCGTGCCCGGTCTCGATGATCTTTCGCCCGTCCCGGTCTGCAAGCATCAGCGCCCCAAGGGTGAGGGATTCGCCGCCATGCACGATCATGCGATTGTGCAGGCCCTCATTGGGATCGGGACGATCAAGATCGTCGAGGGCGTCGGCGAGCTCCACCACGCGCCGCGCCGAGGCGAACCATTCGGCGACCTGCCGGTAATTGTCCGTCAACCAGCTGATGGCGAGCTGCACCTGCACGAAGGCGGACGCCAGCTGCATCATTTCGCCAAGCGTCAGGCCTCCGGCCATATATTTCGGCAAGGCCATGACGATGGGAACCGTGGGGATCAAGGCGCTGTTGGCGTTCATCACCCAGGTCACATTGCAATGCTGGCGCACCATGGCGAGCCAATTGCCCACAAGTCCTTCGTAAATGCCAGCGAGTCTGGTCCTCTCGTGAGATTCGGCCTTTGTCAGGGCGATGCTTTCGGCGCTTTCACGCAACTGGATCGTGCGGGCGCGAAACAGCGCCTCCGATTCATTGCGGGCGGCGGTGGCCGCGCCCAGACGCCGCCCCACGATGGGAACAAGACAGGATACGCTTACCCCATAAATAACGGCGCCAATGACCATGAAGGCGGGAATGGTGATCGAAGCGCCTGCGATGGATACGGTGAGGGCGCCGCCCACATGCCACAAAACGCCAATGAAAATGGAGGCCGCGAGCAAGGCGGTGAAGATGCCGATAGCGAAATCGGTCAATGGTTCAATGGCGAGACGCACGTCATCGGAGATGCGATATTCGGGGTTGGCGAGCCCGTTCTCCACTCGCGTCATGCGCAAGAACCGCTGATCGCCGATCCAGCGATCCAGCAACGTCCCCGTACACCATTCGCGCCAGCGCACCTGCAGGGTTTCGCGAGTCCACACGATGCCCACGCCCACGGCGGCGGCGCTTGCCACCAGCAAAAGCAAGACGCCCACCGCGCGCCCCGCCTCCATGGTGTCGCGATTGCCGATGGCGTCGAAAAACCAGCGATTCCATTGATTGAAACCGACATCGACAAAGAGCCGCAAGATCAGAAACCCTGTGAGGCCAAGGGTGAAAGACCATGCAAGCCGCTTGCTTTGACCATGCCAGAAGCCACCCACGATGGCGGCGAGTCGGCGAGCAATGCGCCAGTTCATTCCAGCGGGCCGCGCATCAGATTCAGCCGACGAATAGGACATGCGGTCGTGTCCGTTTCCTCACTTTATTGAAGAGGCCTAAGACCCCTCACGCCAATGACAGGAGGCTTCCAGGCGCCCCGCCTCTGACTTCACTGGAAAGAGTGTTTCTCAAGAAGATGATCATTGCCAGTGTGATGAAAGCTCAGCACCGCTGTCGTGTGATCGCCCTCCATCCGCTGCACCCATCCTTAAAGATCTGTTTTTGAAGACCTAAAGCTACTTTTGATCAACGAGATCTGCGCCTGGCTTCACGCAAGCCTTCACCCTCAGATCTCAGAAACGTGATCGAATCGTGACATTCTCCAAGGTGCTGCGTGCCGGGTTGCGGCGGTTGCGCCTGTCAGGGCGCTCCGGTGGCGCGCTGCGGGCTTGCGCGTTTCAGGCGCTGGCGGCCTCCATCAGGGCCATGCTGGAGTCGCGAAGGGCCCGGCGGCGGGCAGGCCAAACCTGACCTCTCGCCCCGCCCGGTTTGCCCCCCGGCGAAAAAACGCGCTTTTCTGGCGCGATCCGTGTATGAGGAACGCAACAGGAGCCGTCTGGAGCGGACCTCAGGGGCGCCAGGTGGCGGCCAAGGGGGCCCAACCCAGGCCAACCCCGCGCAGCTGAAGTCTTTTTTATCGACAACTCCATGCCTTAGAAGTGGTCGGTTTCAAGCTCGTCAATGTGCGATTCATGGGCGCCTCCCAGCGCTTTTACGGCCCCTCCGCCCGTTTTGGGCCGGATGCGCTGAGGAGACCGCCGCAACGCCGCCGAACCGATCCAGCGCGCATCTCGTTGTTCTTGCGCCTTCCGAGTCCCACCCCCTTCTCATAGTCAGGCCCCTCGCCTTATGCCGTTTCCTTCGACCAATCCCAGCCTTGAACGCGCCCTCGAAACGCGCGGTTACGCCGAACCCACCCCCGTCCAGGCCGCCGTGCTGCAGCCGGACGCCGCCGAACGCGATCTGCTCGTCTCCGCCCAGACGGGCTCGGGCAAGACCGTGGCCTATGGCCTCGCCCTCGCCTCCACCCTCCTCATGGGCGAGGAGCGCGTCGGCGCCCCCGGCGCCCCCATGGCGCTTGTGGTCGCCCCCACCCGCGAACTCGCCATGCAGGTGCAGCGCGAGTTGATCTGGCTCTATGGCCCCACGGGCGCCCGCGTCACCGCCTGCATCGGCGGCATGGATGTGCGCCGCGAGGCGCGCGCGCTGGAAGATGGCTGCCATATCGTGGTGGGCACCCCCGGGCGCCTGCGCGACCATCTGGAGCGTGGCCGTCTCGATGTGAGCACCCTGCGCGCCGTGGTTCTGGACGAGGCCGACGAGATGCTTGATCTGGGCTTTCGCGAGGACATGGAATTCATCCTCGACGCCACGCCCGCCGAGCGCCGCACCCTGCTCTTCTCCGCCACCATCCCCCGGGAAATCGCGACCCTGGCGCGCCGCTACCAGCGCAACGCCTTCCGCATCGACACGGTGGACCAGACCCAGTCCCATGGGGACATCGAATATCGCGCCCTGCTCATCGCCCCCAACGAGATCGAGCATGCGGTGGTCAATGTGCTGCGCTATTTCGATCCGCCGGGCGCGCTGATCTTCTGCCAGACCCGCGAGGCCGTGCGCCATCTGCACGCCAGCCTGGTGGAGCGCGGCTTCGCCGCCGTGGCGCTCTCGGGCGAATTCTCCCAGAACGAGCGCACCCATGCGCTGCAGAGCTTGCGTGATGGCCGCGCCCGGGTTTGCGTGGCGACCGACGTGGCGGCGCGGGGCATCGATCTGCCGGGCCTCGAACTCGTGATCCATGCCGAATTGCCCAACGACCGCGACACGCTGCTGCATCGCAGCGGCCGCACGGGCCGCGCCGGGCGCAAGGGCATCTGCATTCTGCTGGCGCCCTATACCCGTCGCCGCAAGGCAGAGGGGCTGATCGCCCAGGCGCGCATCGACGTGCTCTGGGCTGGCCCCCCCACGGCGGAGGAGATCCGCCGCGCCGACCAGCAGCGCATGCAGAATGATCCGATCTTCGGCGAGGTGAACACCGAGGAAGATACCGAACTCGCCAGGATGCTCATGGCCGAGCGCACCCCCGAGGACATCGCGGGCGCGCTGGTGCGCATGTATCGCGCCCGGCTTCCTTCCCCCGAAGACGTCTTCGCGGCGGGCGCCCAGACCGGCAAGCCCCCGCGCGACCGCGCCCAGCGGCCCGAGCGTCCGGACAAGCGCGAACGGGAGAAGAGCAAGACCTTCGGCCCCACCCCCGAGGGCGAAGAGGCGACCACGGACAAGTCCTTCCAGCGCCGCTCCACCGAGCCCATGGTCTGGTTCCGCATGAATGTGGGCCGCAGCAACAATGCGGACCCCAAGTGGATCGTGCCCGTGATCTGCCGCCTTGGCCACATCACCAAGAACGAGATCGGGATCATCAAGATCTTCGACAAGGAGACCAAGTTCGAGATCCTTGAGGAAGCGGCGGGCAAATTCGCCAGCAGCGTGCGCAAGAACTCGGGCGAGGAAAACGTCAACATCCAGCCCGCCGCCGGCACGCTTCAGGAGCTGCGCAAGTTCACGCCCAAGCCCTATGGGTCGAACAAGGACAGCGCGGGCTACAAGGGCGGCGCCGACGGCAAGCCCCGCAACTTCGACAAGCCCGGCGATCAGGGCGAGCGCAAGGGCCTGTTCAAGAAGGATTTCTCTGGTCCGAAGAAGGAATTTACGGGTCCGAAGAAGGAGTTTTCCGGACCCAAGAAAGAGTTCTCAGGGCCGAAAAAGGACTTCGCAGGCCCCAAGAAGGACTTCTCCGGCGAGCGCCCGGCCTATGCTGGCAAGCCAGCGGGCGAGCGCAAGGAAGGGCCGAAGAAGTTCGGCAAGAAACACCGCCCCAAGGCCGATTGAGCGCAGGTTCCCGGCGGCTAATCCGCCAGTCCGGGAATCTCCACCCCTGCGGCGAGGCACAGCAAAAGCGCGTTCAGGGACAGAACCACCAGAGCGGCGAAGGACGCCAGCAGCGTGACCCAGCGCCTGTTGGCGAAGGCGCCCATGATCTCCGGTTTCGCGGTCACCCAGATCAGGGCGATCATCGGCACGGGCAGCACGAGGCTCAGCACCACCTGGCTCATGACCAGGCTTTCGGTGACGGTCGCCCCCAAGCCCACCACCACGAAGGCGGGGGCCATGGTGATGGTTCGCCGGACCCAGAGGGGAATGCGGAACTTGATGAAGTCCTGCATGATGGCCTGACCGGCCATGGTGCCCACCACCGAACTGGAAAAGCCCGACGCCAACAGGGACAGCATGAAGACGAAGGCCGCCGCGCCGCCCAGAAGGGGCGTCAGGGTGCGCCAGGCCGTCTCGATCTCCGCCACATCCGCATTGCCGCTGGCGTGGAAGACCGAGGCCGCCATGGAGACCATGGCCATGTTGACGAGGCCCGCAAAGCCCAGCGCGATCATCACCTCCCGGTTCGACCAGCCCAGAACCCGGCGGATTTCCGCGTCATTTTTCACGGGCACCCGCCCCTGCGTGAGATTGGAGTGGAGATAGATGGCGTGGGGCATGACGGTCGCGCCGATGATGCCCACCGCAAGCGTCACCGCCCGCGCATCGGGCAAGGTCGGCACGAAGAGCCCGCCCGCCAGCGCCCGCCAATCGGGCGGGGCGATCACGATTTCGATGAGATAGCAGGCGCCGATCACGAAGACGAAGACGCCGATCAGCACCTCCATGGGCCGGAACCCCGCGTCCTGCACCAGCAGCAGGGCATAGGTGATGACCCCCGTCAGCATGAGGCAGGTCATCAGGGGCCAGCCCGTGAGCAGGGACAGGGCCAGCGCCGCGCCCAGAAATTCCGCGAGATCCGTCGCCATGGCCGCCACCTCGCTCGCGCCCCACATGGCGTAGACGAGGGGTTTGGGTAAGCGCTCGCCGCAATGCTGGGCGAGGCTCTTGCCGGTCACGATCCCCACCTTGGCGGAGAGGGACTGGAACAGCATGGCCGTGAGATTGGCCAGCAGCACGACCCAAAGCAGCGCATAGCCGAACCGCGCCCCCGCCTCGATATTGGTCGCGAAATTGCCGGGGTCCATATAGGCGATGGAGGCCACGACCGCAGGCCCTGCGAAGGGCAGGAAGGCCGCAAGGCCCCTGCGGCGACCCTCGATGGCCTCGCGTCCGGCGCTGACAGTGCGCGCCGACCAGCTTGCCTTGCGATGAACCAGATCGGTCATCCTGCCTCGCGTTCCGTTCTCGACAGCCTTTGCCGGAAGCCTGCGCCCGAATGTGTAGCCTTGGTTACATATTTGAGCCGATGGGGGCTTTGTCAATGCCCCCACCTCCGGGAACCAAGCGCGGCCTGAAGGGTTGTGATCGGCGCGGGGCGGGCTTTTGCCCGTCGCTCACTTTCACCGCTGGACCGGGGGGTCGCATGTCATTAGTCTCGCAGGATTGGTTTCCGAGATTGGGTCAGTCCATGAACACGGCCTTCTTCTCCGACCTTCTCGCGAGCATCTCCGAGCGGGGGCGCACCCTGCTCGGCCGCAAGGAGATCGACGTCGATCCCACCCGCCGCGCGGCTGGCGTTATCGACCTCTGCGAGGCCGTTCTCTCAGGCCGGGGCGAGGCCTCGGGCGCGGCTTTGGCCAGCGAGGCGCTGGATGGCTACGCCCGGCTGGATCCGCCCTCCCGGCTCACCTTCTTCGAGGCCCTGGCCGAGCGTTTCGGCCCTGATCCCGAGCGTCTGGCGCAGGCGGTCGAGGACTGGCGCGCAGACCCCTGCGGGCGCACCGGCACGGAGCTGCACTTCGCCGCCGAGCCGCGTCGGCAGGAGCTGTTTCGCCGCTTCAACCGGGCGCCCGGCGGCACGGCGAGTCTCGTGCGCATGCGTCAGGACCTGCTCGATTTCAAAGCGGGCCGCGAGGATCTCATCACCGTCGACCGCGATTTCGGCCATCTGCTGGCCTCCTGGTTCAACCGGGGCTTTCTGGTGCTGCGCCGCATCGACTGGTCGACCTCGGCCAGCGTGCTGGAGAAGATCATCCGCTACGAGGCCGTCCACGCCATCCGCGATTGGGACGATCTGCGCAGTCGCATCGATCCGGTGGACCGACGCTGCTACGCCTTCTTCCATCCCGCACTCATCGACGACCCCCTGATCTTCGTGGAAGTCGCGCTGACCGAGCAGATCCCCGGCGCCATCGCGCCGTTGCTGTCCACCTCCCGGCCGGTCGCGGATCTTTCCAAGGCGCGCACGGCGGTCTTCTATTCCATCTCCAACTGCCAGCGCGGGCTCGATGGCATTTCCTTCGGCAATTTCCTGATCAAGCAGGTGGTGGAGGAGCTGCGCCGCGAGCTGCCGCAGCTGGAGAATTTCGTCACCCTCTCCCCGGTGCCCGGCTTCATGAAATGGCTCTCCAGCGAGGCGCAGGCCCTGCCCGAGGAGGATCGCGACATCGCCAACGCCCTCGCCAATCCCGCCTGGGCGGGCGAGCCCACACGGCCCGAGGCCCTGCGCAAGGGGGTCGAGAACCTCGCCGCCGAATATTTCCTGAACGCCAAGGCCGCGAATGGGCGCCCGCGCGATCCCGTCGCCCGGTTTCATCTGGGCAATGGGGCGCGGCTTGAACGCATCAATTATCTCGGCGATCTCTCCCCCAAGGCCCTGCGCGACGGGGCGGGGCTGATGGTGAATTACCTCTATGTCCTCGACGAGATCGAGGCCAATCACGAGGCCTACGCCAACAAGAAGGAGGTGGCGGCCTCCACCGCCGTGCGCCGCATGTTGCGGGGCAACGGGCGTTCGCGCTTGCAAGTTTCGTCGGGCTCGTCCAACTAGGCTCATCCGAGCACTGGACGGTCCGACATGCCCGCTTACCTCTACGACATCATCCGCGCCCGCATGCCCGATGGGGCCAAGACCTTCATCGAGAACCATGATGGCCGCCTCATCACCTATGCGGGCCTCGATGCGGGCTCCGCCCAGCTCGCCAATGTGCTGGTAGGGCTTGGCGTGGAGCCCGGCGACCGGGTGGCGGTGCAGGTGGAGAAATCCCCCGAAGCGATCCTGCTGTATCTGGCCTGTGTGCGCGCGGGCGCGGTCTTCCTGCCCCTCAATACCGCCTATACGCCCAATGAGATCGCTTACTTTCTGGGCGACGCCGAGCCGCGCGTCTTCATCTGCGACCCCGCCTTCAAGGACAAGCTGGCCAGCGTCGCGGCGGACGCCAAGGTCGCCCATGTGGAGACCCTGGGCGTGAAGCAGGACGGCACGCTCGCCGCCCTAATGGCCGCCGCCTCGCCGGTCTTTCACGACGTGGAGCGCGGGCCCGATGATCTCGCCGCGATCCTCTACACATCAGGCACCACGGGCCGCTCCAAGGGCGCCATGCTGAGCCATGACAATCTGGCCTCGAACGCGCTCACGCTGGTGGACTTCTGGCGCTTCAGCGCGTCCGACGTGCTCATCCACGCACTGCCGATCTACCATACCCACGGGCTCTTCGTGGCCACCAACACCCTCTTGCTGGCGGGCGGAACCATGTTGTTCCTGCCCAAGCTCGATCCCGACGCCATCATGCGCCTGATGCCGCGCGCCACCTCCATGATGGGCGTGCCGACCTTCTATACCCGCCTGTTGCAGCGCCCGGACCTGACGCCGGAAGCCACCAAGCACATGCGCCTGTTCATCTCGGGCTCGGCGCCCCTGCTGGCCGAAACCCACAGGGAATGGCGGGCAAGCACCGGTCACGCGATTCTCGAACGCTACGGCATGACCGAAACCAACATGAACACCTCGAACCCCTATGAGGGCGACCGGGTCGCTGGCACTGTGGGCATGCCCCTGCCCGGCGTCTCCGCCCGCATCTGCGATCCCGATACGGGCGCGGCGATGCCCCAGGGCGAGATCGGCATGATCGAGGTCAAGGGTCCCAATGTGTTCAAGGGGTATTGGCGCATGCCGGAGAAGACGGCGGCGGAGTTCCGCCCCGACGGCTTCTTCATCACCGGCGATCTCGGCAAGATCGACGAGCGCGGCTATGTGCATATCGTGGGTCGCGGCAAGGATCTCGTCATCACCGGCGGCTTCAATGTCTACCCCAAGGAAGTCGAGGACGAGATCGACGCCATGCCCGGCGTGATCGAAAGCGCCGTGATCGGCCTCGCCCATGCCGATTTCGGCGAGGGCGTGACGGCGGTGGTGGTGCGCGACAAGGCCGCCACCATCGACGAAAAGGCTGTGCTCGCCGCGCTGGAAGATCGGCTGGCGAAGTTCAAGCAGCCCAAGCGCGTGCTCTTCGTGGACGACCTGCCCCGCAACACCATGGGTAAGGTGCAGAAGAACGTGCTGCGGGACACGTATAAGGATTTGTACGCGAAGTAGGGGTCTGGACCGGGCGCCGCGACCTGTCTAGATTCCCATCATGACGGCGCAGGCGACCCAACCCACCTTCTATGAATTCTTCGCAGGCGGCGGCATGGCCCGCGCGGGGCTGGGAGAGGGCTGGCGCTGTCTCTTCGCCAATGATTTCGACGCCAGCAAAGCCGCCAGCTATCGCGCCAACTGGGGCGAGGGCGCCATGCATGTGGGCGACATCCATGGGCTCGATGTGGCGGCGCTGCCGGGCGCCCCCGATCTCGCCTGGGCCTCCTTTCCCTGTCAGGACCTGTCGCTGGCGGGCCATGGCGCCGGCCTGAAGGGCGCGCGCTCCGGCGCCTTCTGGGGCTTCCAGCGCATCATCGATGGACTGCGGACCGAGGGCCGGGCGCCCAGGGTGCTCGTCATCGAAAACGTGATTGGCGCCCTGACCTCCAATGGTGGCGCCGACTTCGCCGATCTCACCCGCACGCTGGCGGCGCTGGGCTATGTGGTGGGCGCGCTGACCATCGACGCCGCGCATTTTCTGCCGCAATCGCGCCCGCGCCTGTTCATTCTCTGCGCCCGCGAGGAGTTGGCGGGCGCCGTCGTTGGCGAGCCCTCGGCGCCCTGGCATTCGCCCGCGCTCATTCGCGCCGTCGCCGCCCTGCCGCGCGAGGCGCAAAAGAGCTGGCGTTGGTGGAGCCTGCCCGCCCCCACGGTCCACAACATGCGCCTCGCCGATCTCATCGAGGAGGACCCGCGCGATACGCCCTGGCACAGACCGGAAGAAACCGCGCGTCTCGTCAGCCTCATGTCGCCAGCCAATCTGCGCAAGCTGGAGACGGCGAAGGCCGCTGGCATGCGCATGGTGGGGACGATCTATCGCCGAACCCGGCTTGATGAAAATGGCGCCAAGGTGCAGCGCGCCGAGGTGCGTTTTGATGGGATCGCGGGCTGTCTGCGCACGCCCGGCGGCGGGTCGAGCCGCCAGTTCATCATGGTGGTCGATGGGGCGCTTGTGCGCACGCGGCTTCTGTCAGGGCGCGAGGCCGCCCGCCTCATGGGCCTGCCCGACGATTACATCCTGCCCGCCCGCTACAACGACGCCTATCATCTGCTGGGGGACGGGCTGGCGGTCTCCGCCGTGCGCTTTTTGCGGATGCATCTGCTGGATGCGCTGGTCAGGGGCGCCCCCGTTCAGGCGGCGGCGTGACCACCCGCTCCGAAATCATGCGCGCGGTGCGCAGCAAGAACACCAAGCCCGAACTCTTCCTGCGCAAACGCCTCCACGCCATCGCGCCGGGCTATCGGCTCAACCGGCGGGATATTCCGGGCTCGCCTGACATCGCCTATGTCGGGTGCCGGATCGCGATCTTCATGCATGGCTGTTTCTGGCATGGGCATGAATGCAAGCGCGGCGCGAGAGTCCCAAAGGAACATCGCCCCTACTGGGTCGCCAAGATCGCCCGCAACCGGGCGCGGGACGCTGATACACTCGCGCAACTGGCCCATGCAGGCTGGCGCGTGCTGGTCGTCTGGGAATGCGAGTTGAAGGACGAGGCGGCGCTGGATGCGCGGCTGCGGGCGGTGCTGGCGTGAGGTGGAGGGGCGACGTCCCGTCGCCCTGGCGGACGGGGACGTCCGCCCTCCGAAGACCCCTCAGCTATCCATCTTCAGCGCGGCGATGAAGGCTTCCTGCGGGATTTCGACCTTGCCGAACTGCCGCATGCGCTTCTTGCCCTCTTTCTGCTTGTCGAGCAGCTTGCGCTTGCGGCTGGCGTCGCCGCCGTAGCACTTGGCCGTCACGTCCTTGCGCAGGGCGCGCACGGTTTCGCGGGCGATGATCTTGCCGCCCAGCGCCGCCTGAATCGGGATCTGGAACATGTGCGGCGGGATCAGATCCTTCAGCTTCTCCACCATGCCGCGCCCGCGCATGTCGGCTCTAGTGCGATGCACGAGCATGGAGAGGGCGTCGACCGGCTCGGTGTTGACGAGGATCGACATCTTGACGAGATCGCCCGCCCGATAGTCGGTGATGACATAATCGAAGCTGGCGTAGCCCTTGGAGATCGACTTCAGCCGGTCGTAGAAATCGAACACCACTTCGTTCAGCGGCAGGTCATAGACGGCCATGGCGCGCTTGCCGATGTAGCTGAGATCAATCTGCAACCCACGCCGCTCCTGGCAGAGCTTCAGCACGGAGCCCAGATGCTCGTCCGGCGTCAGGATCGTGGCGCGGATCCAGGGCTCGGCGATCTCGTCGATCTTCACGACATCGGGCATGTCGGCTGGATTGTGCAGGTCGATCTGCTCGCCGTTGGTGAGCTTGATCTGGTAGACGACGCTGGGCGCAGTGGCGATCAGGTCGAGGTTGAACTCGCGCGACAGGCGCTCCTGGATGATCTCCAGATGCAGCAGACCCAGGAAGCCGCAGCGGAAGCCGAAGCCAAGGGCCGCCGAGGTCTCCATCTCGTAGGAGAAACTGGCGTCGTTGAGGCGCAGGCGCCCCATGGCGGCGCGCAGATCCTCGAAATCGGCGGCGTCCACCGGGAACAGGCCACAGAAGACCACGGGCTGGGCGGGCTTGAAGCCGGGCAGGGCCTCCGTGCAGCCGCGCTTCTCGTCGGTGATGGTGTCGCCCACGCGCGTGTCCGCCACCTGCTTGATCTGCGCGGTGATGAAGCCGACCTCGCCGGGGCCCAGAATGGGCATGTCCTGCATCTTGGGCTTGAAGACGCCGATCTTCTCGATCTCGTAATGGGCGTCCGTGCCCATCATCTTGATGCGCTGGCCCTTCTTCATCGTGCCGTCGATGATGCGCACCAGCACGACGACGCCCAGATAGGCGTCATACCAGCTATCGACCAGCAGGGCCTTGAGGGGCGCGGTCTCGTCGCCCTTGGGGGGCGGCAGGCGGGTGACGATAGCCTCCAGCACCAGATCGATGCCCAGACCCGTCTTGGCGGAGATCGGCACGGCCTCGGAGGCGTCGATGCCGATCACATCCTCGATCTGCTGCTTGATGCGGTCGGGTTCGGCGGCGGGCAGGTCGATCTTGTTGAGCACGGGCACGATGTCATGGCCCGCATCGATGGCGTGATAGACATTGGCGAGGGTCTGGGCCTCGACGCCTTGCGAGGCGTCCACCACCAGCAGGGAGCCCTCGCAGGCGGCCAGCGAGCGGGAGACCTCATAGGCGAAATCGACGTGGCCGGGGGTGTCCATGAGGTTCAGGATGTAAGTCTTGCCATCCTTGGCCTTGTAGTCGAGGCGCACGGTCTGGGCCTTGATGGTGATGCCGCGCTCGCGCTCGATGTCCATGGAGTCGAGCACCTGCTCCACCATGTCGCGCGCGGCGACCGTGCCGGTCTGCTGGATCAGCCGGTCGGCGAGCGTCGACTTCCCGTGGTCGATGTGGGCCACGATGGAAAAATTGCGGATGTTGTCGAAGGTGTGCGTCGTCATGTGTGGCAGATAGCACCCCGCGCAGGGCCTGCAAAGCGGGAACAGTGTGGAAAGCCCCGGAAGAGGCCGTTTGGCTTGCTTGCGGGCGCCTCCCCATGCTCAATAGCGCGACCGTGGCAGCCCCGAGACGGGCGCGCCACCCAGAACAAGAGAGGAAACCATGAGCTTCGAGACGATTTTCCGCATGGATGGGCGCGTGGCGCTGGTCACTGGCGCCGGTTTTGGCATCGGGCGCTCCCTGGCGCAGGGTCTGGCCGAATATGGCGCCCATGTGATCTGCGCCGACCGGGACCTGCCCGGCGCCGAGGAGACCACCGCCATGATCCGCGACGCCGGCGGCGTGGCCGACGCGATTTTCGTGGATGTGGCGGAGACCCAGTCGGTGGATGGGCTTTTCGGGGAAATCGCCCGCATGACGGGCAAGCTCGACATTCTCATCAACAACGCGGGCATCTCGACCGGCCCCAAGCGTCTTCACGAACTCGCGATTGAGGACTGGGATCGGCTGATGGGCATCAATCTGCGCGGGGTCTTCCTTTGCTCCCGGGCCGCGATCCCCATGATGCTGGAGGGCGGGTCGGGCTCCATCATCAACATCGCCTCGATCGCGGGCCTTGTCGGCTACTATCCGGGCTCGGCGCGGCTCTGCGCCAATTACGCGGCCTCCAAGGCGGGCGTCATCGGCCTCACCCGGCAGGTGGCTATGGAATATGCCCGCGATGGCATCAGGGTGAACGCCATCGCGCCGGGCTGGCACGGGGGCACGCGGCTGGGGGGGGCCCGTCTGGCCGCCCTGTCGCCGGAGGAGCTGGCGCGGCTGGAAAAGATGATCAACGACCGCATTCCCATGGGCCATCGGGGCGTGCCCGATGATCTCGTAGGCCTCGCCATCTACCTGGCCAGCTCCGCCTCCTCCTATGTCACGGGCCAGGTCATCGGCCATGACGGCGGGTGGTCGGCGGAATAGCCGTCCAACCGAGGGCGCCCTGCCCGCAAGGCGGGCGGGGCTATAAGCGCAGCTTATGGTTGCGGCGCGCTCACCAAGGGGTTTGAGGGCGGTTTGAGGCGAAATCGCGGCCCTAGCCCACCTGCGGGCCGCGCAGGTACGGCCATTTGCCTCAGACCCGCGCTGGCCCGTATCATGCTAAAGCCTTTTCAGAAGATTACTGATCAGCGGAGTTGATGTGTCCAGCCCCTCCCTCTCCCTAGACTTTCATAGCAAGGACGGCGTCGCCAAGGCGCAGGTGACCGTGGCGCATCTCGTCATCGCGGGCTGGACGGGCCGTGACCGCGCCGCCGTCGAAAAACACATCCGCGAGCTGGAAGAGCTGGGTGTGAAACGTCCGGCCACCACGCCCGTCTTCTACCGGGCCTCGGCCAGCCTGCTGACCACCGATCAGACCATCGAGATCCCCGGCGAGGCCTCCAGCGGCGAGGTCGAATTCGTGCTGTTGCAGACCGGCGGCAAGCTCTGGGTGGGCGTTGGCTCCGACCATACGGATCGGCAGGTCGAGACCTATAATGTCACCGTGTCTAAGCAGATGTGCGCCAAGCCCATCGGCGCGCAGTTCTGGGCCTTTGACGAGGTCGTGGACCATTGGGACAGCCTGCTGCTGCGCTCCTCCATCGAGGAGGGCGGCGCGAGCGTGCCCTATCAGGAGGGCGGCGTGACGGCCATGCTCGATCCGCGCGAGTTGATCGCGCTCTACACCGGCGGCGGGCCGCTGGCGGAGAATACGCTGATGTTCTGCGGCACGCTGGCCGCGCGCGGCGGCATTCGCCCTGCGCCGCGCTTCTCCTTCGAGATCGAGGATCCCGTGCGCGGCGCGAAGATCGCGCAGAGCTACAGCATTGCGACCCTGCCGGTGGCGGGCTGAATTTCCCCTTTTTGCGTAACCAGAGAACAGCATGATGGAAGATCGCAGGGTTCTGATTTCCGGCGGCGGGCCGGTGGGTTTGTTTTGCGCCTTGTTGCTGGGGCGGCGCGGCGTGCCCGTGCGCCTCTTCGACATCAACGACGGCTTGCAGAATGATCCGCGCGCGGCGACCACCCATCCCGCGACCCTCGAAGTCATGGGCGCGGCGGGGCTCGCCGATGAAATGGCGCGCGTGGGCCTCGTGGCGCCGCTCTTCCAGTTCTGGGATCGCCCGGCCCAGCGCAAGGTGGCGGAATTCGACCATGCGCTGCTGAAGGACGACACGGCCTATCCCTATGTGGTGCAATGCGAGCAGTTCAAGACCTCGCGCATCCTGCTCGACGCCCTCAAGGCGCTGCCGAATGTGGAGGTGATCTTCAAGGCGGAGCTGACCGGCCTCACCCAGCATGCGGACAGCGTGGACGCCGTTGTGAAGATCGACGGCAAGGAGCAGACCCATCGCGGCGCCTGGCTCATCGGCGCCGATGGCGGGCGCAGCACCGTGCGCAAGGCCGCCGAGATTCCCTTCGAGGGCTTCACCTGGGCGGAGCGCTTTCTCGTGCTCACCACGCCCTTCGATTTCGAGGCGCGGCTGGGCTATTGCTACCGCACCTATTTCGCCGACCCCGAGGAATGGTGCAATTGCTTCAAGGTGGCCGCCGACGGTCCGCCCGGCCTGTGGCGCACCGTGTTCCCCACGGACAACGAAGCCTCTGAGGAGTCGCTGATGAATGACGAGGCGGTGCAGCGCCGCCTGCAGAAATTCTTCCCCTCCGACCAGCCCTACGATGTGGTGCATCGCAACCTCTATACGACGCACCAGCGCGTCGCGAGCACCTTCCGCAAGGGGCGCGTGTTGCTGGCGGGCGACTCCGCCCATGTGAACAATTCCATCGGCGGCATGGGCCTCAATGGCGGTTTGCAGGACGCGGACAATCTCGCGCGCAAGCTGGCGGACGTGATCACGGAGGGCGCCTCCGACACGCTGATGGATCTTTATTCCCTGCAGCGCCGCACGGTCTGCATCGAATTCGTGCAGGAGCAGTCCATCGCCAACAAGAAGCGCCTTGAGGCGCGCGATCCCGAAACGCGCCGCCAGAATCTCGATGAGCTCACGCGCATCGCCGAAGACCCGGTGAAGGCGCGCGGCTTCATGCAGCGCGCGGCCATGCTGACCATGCAGAGCCGCGCCGCCTCGATCACTCTGGACCATGCGTAAGACGACATTCGCTTGAGGAGTTTCAGATGACCGAC
>CAMDOY010000029.1 GCA_945903655.1 Rhizobium sp. Q54
CCTGGCTTGGCGCGGGCCTTGATCTCGGGGAGTTGCCGATTCCCCGCCTCATCGTTCTGGAGCTTGGGCCCGGGCGTTTCGATCCGGCGGCCCTGCGCCGCACCCTCGCCGAACGCCTTCCCAACGCCATGCTTGACGATCACCGGCTCTGGATGGAGCGGCTCGCGGCCATGGCGCGCGCTCTTGTGGGGCTGGTCACCCTGATCTTCGCGCTGGTGCTGATGGCCATGGGGCTGGCCGTGACCTTCGCCACGCGCGGCGCCATGGCGGGCAATCGCGAAATTCTGGACGTCCTACATTTCGTGGGGGCTGAGGACCGATTCATCGCGCGCGAGTTCCAGCGCCATTTTCTCTGGCTTGGCCTGCGCGGGGGCTTCATCGGCGGGGGCTGCGCCATGGCGGCCTTCTCACTGTCGGGCATGATCTCCGGCTGGTTTTCCAATTCAGCCGAAGCCGATCAGCTGGCCGCCATGTTCGGCGGCTTTGGTCTGGGACTCGCGGGCTATCTGGCGATCCTCGTCATCTCCATCGGCGTTGGCTTGCTAACGGCCGGCATCTCCCGCACCATCGTTTTTCGTCACCTGCGTTCGCTGAATTGAGCGTTCGCCGCTCTTTTTCCAGCCCCCTGTGGAGCCATCCCCGGTCGTGACCGCCCTGGACCCCAGCACAGGATTGCGCGCCTCGCGAGCGGGCGCCTGGCGACGCGCGGTCGGCTTCGTTATCGGCGCCGTGCTGGTTGCGTTTTTTGTGGGCTTTGTGGTCTTCGCCCAATCCATCGAAAAGGATGAGGCCCGACCGCCGCGCCCGGGCGTGGCCGTTGTGGCGCTCACCGGCGGCGCGGATCGCATTCAGGATGCGCTCGATCTCCTCGACAAGGGCTATGCGGGCCGCTTGCTGATCACCGGCGTGCATCCCTCGCTGACCCCTGCGGACATGGTGCGCCTCGCGCCCCGCGCCGCCCGATTCCTCGAATGCTGCGTGGATCTGGGCTATGAGGCGCAAAACACCATAGGTAACGCGCTGGAGGCCCGGCGCTGGCTCGCCGACCATGACCTGCGCGGACCGGTCATCGTCGTCACCTCCAATTACCACATGCCCCGCGCCCTCGCCGAACTCGCCCACGAACTCCCACAGACCGAGCTGATCCCTTTCCCGGTGGTGAGCGAGCGCCTGCGCAATGGCGCCTGGTGGAACGATCCCGGCGTGGCCCGTCTCTGGGCCGGGGAATATGTGAAATATCTCGTCGCCCTTGCGCGCATTCAACTGCGCGCGCGCAGCGCCGAGCCCGGGCCCTAGCGGTTTTTCTTCACAAGGCCGTTGATCTCGCCCCTTCCCAAGCCGGGCGGCTTGGGGCATCACAGCGCCATGCTGTTCCTTCGCTCGCTTCTCTTCAACACCGCCTTCTACATCCTGCTCTTCGGGCTGGTGGTCTTTGGCGCGCCTGTCATGTTCTTCGGTCGCCATGGCGTCTTCGCCCTGGCGCGCACCTGGGCGCGGGCGACCATCTGGCTGCAGCGGGTGATCTGCGGGGTCCATGTGGAGTTCCGGGGCGTCGAGCATGTGCCCAAGGGCGCCTTCATTCTGGCGGCCAAGCACCAGTCGGTCTGGGAGACCTTCGCCCTCACCCTCTTCGCCCCCGATTATTCCTTTCTGCTGAAGCGGGAGCTGACCTGGATCCCCTTCTTCGGCTGGATGCTGATCAGAGGCGAGCAAATCGTGGTTGATCGCGCCAAGGGCGGTTCGGCTTTGATGCAGGCGGTGCGCAAATCCCGGGCGCTGCTGGAGCAGGGCCGTCAGGTCATCGTGTTTCCCGAGGGCACACGTCGTCCGGTTCGCGCGCCGCCGGTCTACAAGCCGGGCGTCGCCGCCATCTATGGCAATTGCAACGCGGTCTGCGTGCCCGCCGCGCTCAATTCCGGCCTGTTCTGGCCGAGGCGCCAGTTCCTGCGCCGTCCCGGCACCATCGTGGTGGAGTTCCTGCCCCCGATCCAGCCGGGCATGGACAAGAAAGCCTTCATGCGCCTGCTCGCCGAACAGATCGAGACGGCCAGCACGCGGCTGGCGGAAGAGGCGTTGGCGCGCGATGCGGCCCTGGCCGAGGCCTTCCCCCTCCCGCCGCAGACCGAGCCCGCCAAGGCCTGAGTCAGGGCAGGGCCTCATCCATCCCCAGCCGCGCCGCGATGGCCGCGAGCCGCGCATCCGTGACGCCGATCTGCGCCAGATGGTCATGGGTCGCCGCCACATAAGCGGGGTTGCGACCGGAGACGCCGACGCCCTGGCGCACCAGCCGCAGGACCTCCTCCTCCGGCAACCGCCCCGCATATTGCCCGTGGCTTTGATCGACCGCGTAGACGAGGGCGTTCAGGACGCGGCCATCGTCGAGGCGCGCGCGCAGCACCACCTCCTTGTAGACCATGGTGACCTGTTCGCGCTCGCGCAGATAGGCGATGGTCGCCTCCCGCTCGCACGCCGCCACCTTGAAGGCCACGCCCCGGCAGGAGCCGCCCCTGTCGAGGCCCAGCACCAGCCCCGGGCGCGCGGCGGTGCCCCGATGCACATGGGAATAGACGCAGAGCGAGCGGTGAAAGCCATGGACCGTCGCCAGATGGCGCTCCACGAAAGCAAAGCCCGGCCGCCACATCAGCGAGCCATAGCCAAACACCCAGAGATCCCCGTCGTCGGTCATGGTTTCCGTGTCTTTCGCGAGCCTGAACGGCTATAGAATACCCCGCCTCTCATCGGAAGCCATGGCATGACCGATCTGCCCCCCAAACCCCTGCGCTGGAAGCTCTACCTGCCCCTCGTCGCCCTTGCGGTGGTCGCCGTGGGCTGGTCGGCCTTCTGGAAGGTCGCCGCTGGCATGACCGAGACCGGGCTGGACGACTGGTTCGCGCAGGAGCGCGCCCAGGGCCGCGAATGGTCCTGCCCCAATCGCAGCGTCGGCGGCTATCCCTTCCGGCTGGAGGTGCGCTGCGCCGCCCCCACCTTCACCGGGCGGATAGGCGCCGTTGCGGGCGCAGGCTCCGTGGGCGATGTGCTGGTCGCCGCCCATCTCTACAACCCCTCGCTGGTGCTGGCGGAGGTGGGCTCGCCCCTGTCCTTCAAGGCGCAGGATGGGTCCCTCGATCTGTCGCTGGTCTGGACGCGGCTGCAGGCGAGCCATCGGGTCCGCAAGGGCGGGCTGGAGCGCGATTCTCTGGAGATCGAGAGCCCGGTCTTGCGCGTCGTCAACAAGGGCGCGCTTGTCGTCTCCGCCAAGGCTGAGGCCTTCGAGGTCCATCTGCGGCCCAACTCCGACCGCGCCGCCGCCGTTTCAGCTCTGGATTTCGCCTTGCGCCTGAGCAAGCTCGAAGCTCCCGCCCTTGACGGGATGAGCGCCTATGCGGGACCGATGGATGCGGTCTTCGCCGCCACCGTGCTGCAGACCGAGGCTTTGCGGGGCGGGGAGTTCCCCCAATCCCTGGAGCAATGGCGTCAGGCCGGCGGCAATGCGGAGATCCGCGAGTTCAAGATCGCCAAGGGTCAGGCTCTGGTTGTCGCCAGCGGATTGCTGGGCCTTGATGACGCGCATCGCCCGGCGGGGCGCATCGATCTGCAGCTCACGGGCATGGGGCCCCTGCTGCAGCGTTTCGGCGTCTCGCCGGGCAACGCCGCCATTGGCGGGCTGCTGGGAGGCCTGCTCGCAGGCAAGGGTCCGCAAGCGCCCGCGCAGAGCGGCGCCGACGGCGCCTTGCGGCTGCCCCTGGAGCTCAATCAGGGCCGCGCCATGATCGGGCCGATGCGCCTGCCGGTGGTCTTGAGTCCGCTCTACTGACCTTCGGCGTCGCGGCGGCCGAAATCGGGCGCCGCCGTCTCCTGCCCCTGCTCGATGATGCCCCGGCGGATGGCGCGGGTGCGGGTGAAAAGCTCGAAGAGCCCGTCCCCGTCGCCCCAGCGGATCATGCGTTGCAGGGCCGCCAGATCCTCGTTGAAGCGCCCGAGCATTTCGAGGACGGCGTCCTTGTTGTGCAGGAAGATGTCGCGCCACATGGTGGGATCGGAGGCGGCGATGCGGGTGAAATCGCGAAAGCCGCCCGCCGAGAACTTGATGACCTCGGACTGGGTGACCTCTTCCAGATCCGCCGCCGTGCCCACGATGTTATAGGCGATGAGATGGGGCACATGGCTGGTGATGGCCAGCACGAGATCATGATGGGAGGGGGTCATCACCTCCATATTGGAGCCGATGGCCCGCCAGAAGCTCTGCACTTTCGCCACATGCTCGGGGTCCGAGCCCTCGGGCGGGGTGAGGATGCACCAGCGCCCCAGAAACAGCGCGGCGAAACCGGCGTCCGGCCCTGAATGTTCGGTCCCCGCCACGGGATGGGCAGGCACGAAACCAACGCCCTCTGGCAGGTGCGGCGCCACAGCCGCCACCACCGCGCTTTTCACCGAGCCCACATCCGACACGATGCAGCCGGGCTTGAGATGGGGGCCGATGACCTCGGCCACCGCCCCATTGGCGCCAACGGGAACGCAGAGCACCACGAAGTCCGCGTCCTTCACGGCGTCAGCGAGGTCAGCCTCCGCCCGGTCTGCGACCCCCAGTTCCAGCACGCGCGCGCGCACGGCTTGCGACGCATCCGCCGCGACGATTTCGCCAGCGGCGTTCATGCGCCGCGCCGCGCGGGCGATGGAGGAGCCGATGAGGCCGAGGCCGATAATCGTGACACGGCTGAAGATGGGTTCTGACAGGGCCGGGCCCATGCGGTCGGACATGATCAGGCCTTGCCGCTGACGAAGTCGGCCAGCGCCGCGACCACGAGACGATTGGCCTCCTCCGCGCCCACGGTCATGCGCAGCGCATGGGGCAGGCCATAGGCCTTCACCATACGCAGCACGAGGCCCCGCTTCACCAGAAAGGCGTCCGCATCCACCGCGCTGCGGCCGGGAACGTCGGGGAAATGCATCAGCACGAAATTGCCCACGCTGGGGGTGACCTCGATGCCGAGCTTGCGGATCTCGACCTCCAGCCAGTTACGCCAGCAATCATTGTGGGAGATGGCGGCCGCTACATGGGCCGCATCCTCCACCGCCGCGATGCCCGCCTCCAGCGCCGCGCCATTCACGTTGAAGGGGCCGCGAATGCGGTTGATGGCGTCGCAGATTTCTGGTGAGGCATAGGCCCAGCCCAGCCGCAGGCTCGCCAGTCCATAGATCTTCGAGAAGGTGTGGGTCACCACCACGTTGTCATGCGCCGTCGCCAGTTCGAGCCCGTTCGAATAAGCGGCGTCGGTGACATATTCCGCATAGGCGCCGTCGAGCACCAGAATCACATGGGGCGGCAGGCCCGCATGCAGGCGCTTGACTTCCGAGGCGGGGAGCCAGGTGCCCGTGGGATTGTTTGGGTTGGCGATGAAGACGATTTTCGTGCGCGCGGTCACGGCGGCGAGGATCGCGTCCACATCGGCGGTGTAGTTTGTCTCCGGCACGACCACAGGCGTGGCGCCCGCCGCCAGAATGGCGATGCGATAGACCAGAAAGCCATGCTCGGTGAAGATGCCCTCGTCGCCCTCGTTCAGATAAGCTGAGGCGGTCAGATGCAGCACATCGTCCGAGCCATTGCCGCAGACGATCCGCGCGGGGTCGAGGCCATGGCGTTTGGCGATGGCGGCGCGCAGGCGCTCTGCCGAGCCATCGGGATAGAGTTCGAGGCTGCCAGCGGCGTTGCGGAAGGCTTCAATGGCCTTGGGGGAGGGGCCAAGGGGCGTCTCGTTGGAGGAGAGCTTGTAGACCTTCTTGGCGCCGGGCGCGCCGCTCTTGCCGGGCACATAGGCCTCGATCTCCATGACGCTGGCGCGCGGGACGGGTCGGTTCGGGTTCATGGACGACACTCGTGTTGCGAAGGGTTGAGCGGTCAGGCTAGGCGCGGTGGGCGGCGAAGTCGAACCGCGCCGCGTGGCTGCCCGCTTCGTGAATGCGGATATCCCCCACGCCCGCCCCCGTAAAGGCGTTTCGCAGGGCCTCGATGGTCACAGTTCCCGGCGTCGCCAGCAGCAGGGACAGGCCCATGCCCTCCGCCGCGCTGCCCAGCACTTCGACGCCAAGGCTACTCAGGGCCGCATGGATGGGCTCGCGCCAGCGGTCGATGACCACGGCGCGGATCAGCACATCGCGGGCGGCGGCCTCGGCCAAGGGCTTGGAGATGACGAAGATCGGCATCCCCGCAGGATGGTCGGGCCGCTCCACGAAGGGCAGGCGGGCGATGATCTTGGGGGCGTCCTCGCCGCTGAGCGCGCTCCACCAGGCCGATCCCGAGGGCCCGCCCTCGATGCGCACCATGCCCAGATCGCCAGCCGAGGCCGCGACGCCAGCAATGACCGCAGAGGGGCCATGGTGGATGATGAAGGGCACGGTGAAGCCGAAGTGGAAGCGCACGGAATCGCGCATGGCCGCGTCCCCCGCCGCCACATCCGCATGGACCGAATAGTTCGACTGCACATAGGTGAAGGTGGAGATGATGATGCGCCAGATGCCCTCCACGGTCTCCAGCGGCAGCAGGCCCTCGTGGCGCAGGGCCATGGCGCGCATCATGGAGGCCTCGCGGCCCGGCCGGAAGGCGGAGCCGCCGCCCTGCTTTTCCTTGATGGCGATGAGCGTGTCGATGATGCGGCTGCGCTCGATCAACAGGCCATGCATGGCCGCATCGATCCGGTCGATGTTGACCCGCAGGTCGTTCAACATGTCTTCGGGGCGAGGCTCGGCCATGGGGGGATCCGCAGAACGTCAGGAAAGCGGGTCTGTTTAGCCTTGCGGGGGGGTGCTTGGCAAAGGATTCCGTGAGGAGCGCCGTCACGGTACCGTCACGCCAACCCGCGCCAAAGCTTGACACTCCTGAAGACCGGCACCTATAAACCAGTCCCTTCGTTCGGCAAAAAGAACGAGCCCCACCCGGTCTCCCCATGTCTTCATCAGAAGCGGCCAGTGATCTCCGATTGCGGGAAGTCGATGCGCCCCAGAGCCAGGTGGCGCATTTCGGCGCTGACCAGCCTCTTTCCATGGATGCGGGCGTCGACCTCTCCCCCTTCACCATCGCCTATCAGACCTACGGGACCCTGAACGCGGACAAATCCAACGCGGTGCTCATCTGCCACGCCCTGACCGGCGACCAGCATGTGGCGAATGTTCATCCGGTGACGGGCAAGCCTGGCTGGTGGGAGATCATGGTGGGCCCGGGCAAGCCCATCGACACCGACCGTTATTTCGTCATCTGCTCGAATGTGCTGGGCGGCTGCATGGGCACCACCGGCCCCGCCTCCATCAACCCCGCGACCGGTCGTCCCTGGGGGCTCGACCTGCCTGTCGTGACGATCCGCGACATGGTGCGGGCCCAGGCCATGCTTATCGACCGTCTGGGCATCGACCAGCTCTTTTGCGTGGCGGGCGGCTCCATGGGCGGCATGCAGGTGCTGCAATGGGCGGCCTCCTATCCCCAGCGCGTCTTCAGCGCCATGCCCATCGCGGCGGCGGCGCGTCACTCCTCGCAGAACATCGCCTTCCACGAAGTGGGTCGTCAGGCCGTGATGGCCGATCCCGATTGGCGCGCCGGGCGTTATTTCGACCATGGGGTGCGCCCCCTCAAGGGCCTCGCGGTGGCGCGCATGGCGGCGCATATCACTTACCTTTCCGACGAGGCCCTGCAGCGCAAATTCGGGCGCAAGTTGCAGAACCGCGCCGCGCCCACCTTCTCCTTCGATGCGGACTTTCAGATCGAGAGCTACCTGCGCCATCAAGGCTCGAGCTTCGTCGCGCGCTTTGACGCTAACTCCTATCTCTATGTCACCCGCGCCATGGATTATTTCGACATCGCCGAAGACTATGGCTCGCTGGCCAAGGCCTTCAAGGGTACGCGCACGCGTTTTTGCGTGGTGTCCTTCACGTCAGACTGGCTCTTTCCCACCAGCGAATCGCGCGCGGTGGTGCATGCGCTCAACGCAGGCGGCGCGGCGGTCTCCTTTGTTGAAGTCGACACCGACAAGGGCCACGACGCCTTCCTGCTTGATGAGCCCGATCTGCTCGCGGCCACACGGGGTTTTCTGGATTCCGCAGCCCGTGCGCGCGGCCTCATGGGGGCGGCGCGCTGATGGCCTCGGTCTTCGATCAGGAGCGGGCCGCCATGTCCGCAGCGCGCGTCGATTTGTTGCTGATTTCGCAGATGGTGGAGCGCGGCGCGCGGGTGCTGGATGTGGGCTGCGGCGATGGCGAATTGCTGCGCTTGTTGAGCGAGACGCGCGATGTGGACGCGCGCGGCATTGAGCTCTCGCAACGCGGCGTGAATGATTGCGTGGCCAAGGGGCTCTTCGTCATTCAGGGCGACGCGGATACGGATCTTGCGGATTATCCCGACGACGCCTTCGACTATGTCATTCTCTCGCAGACCCTGCAGGCGACGCGCCAGCCAAGGCGCGTGCTGGAGCAGATGCTCCGCATCGGTCGGCGCGCCATCGTGTCCTTTCCCAATTTCGGCCATTGGCGCATTCGCTGGCAGCTCGCCACGCGGGGCCGCATGCCCGTGACGAAGAATCTCTCCTATAGCTGGTACGACACGCCCAATATCCACTTCTGCACCATCCGCGATTTCGTCGCGACGACGGAAGAGATCAACGCGCATATCGAACGCGCGGTCGCGCTCGACAGCGCTGGCCAGCCCATGCGCTTTTCCGCGCCCTGGTGGGTGTGGAACATGTTTGGCGAACAGGCGGTCTTCGTGCTGGAACGCGGGCGCTAACTTAGTTCATCATGAAGATCGCAAGGTTCAGCGCGCCTGCGAAAGTGACCCACGCGAGGTAGGGCGGAAAGGCCCAGAACGAGAGCCGGTCCAGCCGCCTGAACGCGATCATGTTCGCCACAATGGACGACCACAGAAACACGATCACCACCAGCCCGAGCCCCGGACTGCGCATGCCGAAGAAGGCGATGGACCAGAGCGCGTTGCAGGTGATCTGAATCACAAAGATGATGATCGCGCGCTGCCGCCCCGGCGTCTGCGGATCGAGGCGCAGGATGCGATAGAAGGCCACGATCAGCGCGGTGAAAAGCAGGGTCCACACGGGGCCGAAGAGCCAGTTGGGGGGCGTGAACCAGGGCTTCTGGATCTCCGCGTACCAAGTCGGAATATTCGGCATGGTGGCGGCGTTGCCGATGAAGCTTGCGGCGAAGACAACGCAAATCGCTATGGCCGCATGTGCGGCCCTGCCATAGCTTTTCTGCTCTTCTTCCATATCTTCACCCGCCGAGTCGTAACGCGCCTGTCGATTGGGTATACGTTCCAAAGCCAACCCGGTTTGAAAGTCTTGAGATGACGCAGTGGAAGCCCCGCACCTTTCTCGCCCAGGCGCTCGGCAAGATCGACGCCGCGAGCCGCGCCATCGTGCCGCCCATCCATGTCTCCACCACCTATGAACGCGATGCGGACAATCAATACCGCTCCGGCAATACCTACGGGCGGCCCAATAACGAAACCGTGCGCGAGGCCGAGGCCATTCTTGCGCAGCTTGAGCAGGGCGCGGGCGCCATGGTGCTGGGTTCGGGCATGTCGGCGGCGGTGGCGGTGTTCT
Organism: Rhizobium sp. Q54; assembly: GCA_945903655.1. Taxonomy (GTDB): domain Bacteria; phylum Pseudomonadota; class Alphaproteobacteria; order Rhizobiales; family Beijerinckiaceae; genus Terripilifer. The sequence continues at coordinate 9,597 of CAMDOY010000029.1, forward strand.
CGACCCTCTCGCCGGGCGATCATGTCATCGCGCAAAAGGTCATGTATTGGGCCCTGCGCAACTGGCTCGCCACCGAAGGCGTCAGGCGCGGGCTTGAGGTGAGCTTTGTGGACGCCGCCGACACCGCTGCGGTGGAGGCCGCGTTGCAGCCGGGCCGCACGAAACTCGTCTGGCTGGAGACGCCGTCCAATCCGCTCTGGGAAGTCTGCGACATCGCCGCCATCGCCAAGGTGGCCCATGCCGCAGGCGCGCGCGTCGCGGTGGATTCCACCTGCGCCACGCCGCTGCTCACCCGCCCGCTGGAGCTGGGCGCTGATCTCGTGATGCATGCGGCGACGAAATATCTGAATGGACACTCCGATGTGATCGCGGGCGCGCTCATCACCGCCAGGCTCGACGATCTCTGGACGCGTCTGCAAGGCGTCCGCGCCTCCCATGGCATGATTCTGGGCCCCTTCGAGGCCTTCCTGCTCATTCGCGGCATGCGCACGCTGGACCTGCGGGTGCGCGCCGCCTGCGCCAGCGCGCTCGATCTGGCGACGCGCTTCAGCGCCCATCCGCAGGTTGAAGCGGTGCTTTATCCGGGCTTGCCGAGCCATCCCCAGTACGCGCTGGCCTGCCAGCAGATGCGCGGCGGCTTTGGGGGCATGTTGTCGATTCGCGTGAAGGGTGGCGAGGCCCGCGCCATCGCCGCCGCCGCGCGGGTGCGCCTGTGGAAGCGCGCGACCTCCCTGGGGGGCGTCGAGAGCCTCATCGAACATCGCGCCTCGATAGAGGGCGCCAGCTCGCCCTGTCCGCCGGATCTCCTGCGTCTTTCGGTTGGCATCGAAGACGTGGATGACCTCTTTGCGGATCTTGCCGCAGCGCTGGATGGCGAATCTTAAGGCTTATGGACGAGCCTTGAACCTGTTGGGTCGATTGATTCAAAACGCCGGGTCTGAAAAACAGGGCGCAGCGGGGCTGCGATTCGCCCGGCGTCGAGAGCGGGGACAGGAATGGCTGAGGTTTGCACGCAGGGCGTTGATACCGGTTTCGTCGCCCTTGGCTACGCCAAGGTCGCTGTGCTCGGCGTGGTGCAGGGAATCACCGAGCTTCTGCCGATTTCCTCCACCGCCCATATGCGCATTGTCCCGGCCTTGCTGGGCTGGCAGGACCCTGGCTCAGCCTTTTCGGCGGCCATGCAGATGGCGGCGCTGGCGGCGGTCATCAGCTATTTCTGGCGCGACATGCGCGGCCTCGCGGTGGGCTCGGTGCAGGCGCTGGCGCGTCGGGATTTCGATGACTGGAATTTCCGCTTCGTCATCTGGATCGGCCTTGGCACGATCCCCATCGGCCTTGTGGGCCTCGCCATGTCGAAGCTGCTCAACACCTGCGGTTCGCCCTTGCGCACCCTGCCGGTCATTGGCGTCTCCTGCATTGTCATGGCGGTTCTGCTCGGCATTGCGGAAATCGTCGCGCGTCACAAACGTACCCTCGATCATGTGACCCTCAAGGACACGATGATCGTCGGTCTCGCCCAGGTCGGCGCGCTGATCCCAGGCATTTCCCGCTCGGGCTCCACCCTGACGGCGGCCCTGTTCCTGGGCCTCAAGCGTGAGGAGGCCGCGAAGTTCTCTTTCCTGCTGGGCCTGCCCGCCATCGCGCTGGCGGGGCTGAAGGAATTTTTCGTGTTGTGGCGGGCGGATCTCGACGCCCATGGCTGGGGCATTCTGTTTGTGGGCCTGCTTGTGGCCTCCATCTCCGCCTTCTTGGCGATCTGGACCCTCATGCATATTCTCGAGCGTTTTTCGTCCTGGCCCTTCGTGATCTATCGCGGGCTCATGGGCGTGTTTCTGCTGACCGCGTTTTATTTCGGATGGCTGGCGTAAGCCGTCCCCCTCGCGCAAAACAAAAGGGCGGATTGCTAGCCGCCCTTCGCATGTAAAACCAACCCGCCTCAGCCCCCCTTGGGGAAGCGCACGACGGTTCCCACGCCCGCAGGCTTTTCGATCTGCGGCGGGTCGTCCGCAACCACATCCCCGATGGTCAGCGCGCCATTGGCGGCGCCGATGCGCACCACTTCGCCATCATGCACCTCGCCCGCCAGAATGCGCTCGGCGAGGGGATCCTGCACGTTCTTCTGAATGGTGCGCTTGAGCGGGCGCGCCCCATAGGCGGGATCATAGCCCTTCTCCGCCAGCCAGTGCCGCGCTTTTGGATCAAGCTCGATGGTGATCTTGCGATCCTCCAGCAGGCGTTGCAGGCGCTGCATCTGGATATCCACGATGGCGCCCATGTCTTCGCGGCGCAGGCGATGGAAGAGGATGATTTCATCCACGCGGTTCAGGAACTCGGGCCTGAATTTGCCACGCACCACCTGCATCACCTCCTCCTGCACAGCGCTCGATTCCTCGCCCTCTTTTTGCATGACGAGATATTCGGCGCCCAGATTCGAGGTCATGATGATCAGCACATTGCGGAAGTCCACCGTGCGGCCCTGACCATCGGTCAGGCGCCCATCATCCAGCACCTGCAAGAGCACGTTGAAGACATCGGGATGGGCTTTCTCGATTTCATCGAACAGCACCACCTGATAGGGCCTGCGCCGCACGGCTTCCGTCAGCGCGCCGCCCTCTTCATAGCCCACATAACCGGGAGGGGCGCCGATGAGCCGGGAGACTGAATGCTTCTCCATATATTCGGACATATCAATCCGAACCATGGCGGACTCGTCATCGAAGAGGAAGGACGCGAGCGCCTTGGTTAGTTCGGTTTTGCCAACGCCCGTGGACCCTAGGAACATGAAGGAGCCGATGGGGCGATTGGGATCCTGCAGGCCCGCGCGGGCGCGTCGCACGGCGGTCGCCACCGCATGCACAGCCTCCTTCTGGCCGATGACGCGCTTGGCGAGTTGCTGCTCCATCTTGAGCAATTTGTCGCGCTCGCCTTCGAGCATCTTGTCCACGGGAACGCCGGTCCAGCGCGAGACGACCTGCGCCACATGGTCGGCGGTGACGGCCTCCTCCACAAGGGCGCCGCCCTCGTTGGCCTCGGCCATCACGAGCTTCTTTTCGAAGTCGGGGATCACGCCATAGGACAGGCGCCCGGCCTCCGCATAGTCGCCTTTGCGTTGCGCGTTGGCGAGTTCCGTGCGGGCCTGCTCCAATTGCTCCTTGATCTTCTGCGCCTGACCAAGCTTGTCCTTCTCCGCGCGCCAGCGGGCGGTGAGGGAAGCGGATTTTTCCTCAAGATCCACCAGCTCGCCTTCGAGCTTGCCGAGACGATCACGCGAGGCGGAATCCGTCTCCTTCTTGAGCGCTTCGCGTTCGATTTTCAGCTGGATGATGCGCCGGTCGAATTCGTCGAGGGCTTCGGGTTTGGAGTCCACCTGCATGCGCAGACGCGAGCCCGCCTCGTCCACGAGATCGATGGCTTTGTCGGGCAGGAAGCGGTCGGCGATGTAGCGATTGGAGAGCGTCGCCGCCGCCACGATGGCGGAGTCGGTGATGCGCACGCCGTGGTGCATCTCGTATTTTTCTTTCAGCCCGCGCAGGATCGAGATCGTATCCTCGACCGTGGGCTCCGACACGAACACCGGCTGGAATCGCCGCGCCAGCGCCGCGTCCTTTTCCACATGTTTGCGATATTCATCGAGGGTGGTCGCGCCGATGCAATGCAGCTCGCCGCGCGCCAGCGCAGGCTTGAGCAGGTTGGAGGCGTCCATGGCGCCCTCGCCCTTGCCCGCGCCCACCAGCGTATGCATCTCGTCGATGAACAGGATGATGCCGCCTTCGGCAGACGTCACTTCGTTGAGGACCGCCTTCAGGCGCTCCTCGAACTCGCCGCGATATTTGGCGCCCGCGATCAGCGAGCCCATGTCGAGGGCGAGCAGCTTCTTGTCCTTCAGGCTCTCTGGCACGTCGCCATTGACGATGCGCAGCGCAAGCCCTTCCACGATGGCGGTCTTGCCCACGCCCGGCTCGCCGATCAGCACGGGATTGTTCTTCGTGCGGCGCGAGAGAACCTGAATGGCGCGGCGAATCTCTTCATCGCGGCCGATCACCGGATCCAGCTTGCCGTTGCGTGCGGCTTCCGTTAGGTCACGCGCATATTTCTTGAGGGCGTCATAGGCGTTTTCGGCGGTGGCGCTATCGGCGGTGCGGCCCTTGCGCAGCTCCTCGATGGCCGTGTTGAGCCCCTGCGCGGTCACGCCCGCCGTGGCGAGAATCTTTCCGGCGTCGCAGGATTTCTCCAGGGCGATGGCGAGCAGCAGCCGCTCCACGGTGACGAAGCTGTCCCCGGCCTTCTGGGCGATCTTCTCCGCCGCATCGAAAATGCGCGAGGTCGTGGGCGCCAGATAGAGCTGGCCCGCGCCCGAGCCCTGCACCTTCGGCAGCTTGCCCAGCGCCAGCTCGGTCGCCACCAGCGCGTCGCGCGAGCGCCCGCCCGCCCGGTCGATGAGACCGGCGGCCAGGCCCTCCTCATCGTCAAGCAGAACCTTGAGCAGATGTTCGGGGGTGAATTGCTGGTTGCCCTCGCGCACGGCGAGGGATTGGGCGGATTGAACGAAGCCCCGCGCCCGTTCGGTGAATTTCTCGAAATTCATCATGACCTCCTGGACCCCCGGACCCGCCCCGAAGCGGCGCGACCGGCGTCTGCGAATCGGCCCCCGAAGGCGACCGTGCTCCAGATGTAGGGAGCCCCTTTGTCCAGTGGAAGGGGCGGCCTTTCCAACCGCCCCTCTTTCTTGATACGGATCAATCAGGCGGGGCTGTCGTTCGGCCTCCGATGCTTTTAAGCTGAGCCAAATTCAAAACCGGTGGGAGACCATGCCTCAGATCACCATACCCAGCGCCAACATCACCTTTGAATGCGACGAGCACGACACCGTGTTGCGCGCCGGTCTGCGGGCCGGGCTTGGCATGCCCTATGAGTGCAACGTCGGCTCTTGCGGCAATTGCCGCATCGAGGTTCTGAGCGGCGAGGTCGTCCACGAGCGCGAGAACCCGCCCGGCTGGAACGAGCGCGACAAGGCCCGCAACCGTTATCTGGGCTGTCAGGCCCGCCCGACCGGCGATTGCACGATAAAGGTCCCCATGCGGCAGGAGTACAAGAGCCAGTTCCTGCCCGTGCGCACCACGGGCAAGCTCGTCGCCATCGAGGACATCACCCACGACATCCGCGAATTCCGTTTCGCGCTTGCTGCGCCCAACGGCTTCCTGCCCGGCCAATATGCGCTGCTCGGCGTGCCCGGCGTCGCGGGCGGACGGGCCTATTCCATGGCCAATGCGGGCGAGCCCGGCCAGTGGGACTTCCAGATCCGCCGCGTACCCGGCGGCGAAGTCACCAGCGTCCTCTTCGACAAGCTGCAAGTGGGCGACGAGGTCGGCCTCGACGGGCCCTATGGCATGGCTTACTTCCGCGACGAATCGCCGCGTGACCTGCTGTGCATGGCCGGCGGCTCGGGCCTCTCGCCCATGATCTCCATCGCCCGCGCCTTCGCCGCCTCCACGATGTCGCCGGAGCGCAAGCTGCATTTCATCTATGGCGGGCGCACCCCCCGCGACATCTGCGGCGAATCGATCCTCAAGACCCTGCCAGGCTTCGGCACGCGGATCTTCTACCACTGCGCGATTTCAGACACCGCCCATGCGGATTCGGCGGGCTGGACGGGGCGCACCGGCTTCGTGCCCGATCTGGCGGTCGAACTCTTCGAGGGCAAGATCGCCGAGATGGAAATCTATTTCGCTGGCCCCCCGCCCATGGCCGACGCCATCATGAAAATGGCGATCACCCACAAGGCGCCTGCCGCCCAGCTGCATTTCGACAAGTTCTATTGAGCCTTACGCGGGGCTCAACCAGGCGCAAAAAGAAGGGGCGGCTCGCGGGCCGCCCCTTTTTGTTTTGATCATTCGGCGACGGGCAGATCGCCCTGGGCGCTGGCCTCGGGGGCCTCGCCCTCCGGACGCTTGCGCCGACGCCGCGGCCGCAGGTGATAGCCGCCGACCTCGCCCTCGGGACGCTGATCGGGCTCGGCGTTCACCACGGGCTGGGGCGCCTCGGGCTCGGGGACCATCACGCGCACGGGCGAGGTGATGAAAGAGGGCAGGGCGGCGGCGACGGGGGCTTCAGCCTCGACAGGCGCCTCCACACGGGGCTCGCGGAAGCCTTCGCGGGGCTGCTGGTCATTGCGGAACTCGCGGGGCGGGCGATTCTCGCGACCGCGATTGTTGAAGCGGCCCTGACCATTCTGGTTGCGGTCTTGCTGCTCCGGGCGATCCTGCCGGTCTTGCCGATCCCGGAAGGGTCGTTCGGGACGGGGCTGGCGCTCGCCCTGGTAGGGCTGGCCATGCTGGCGCTCGCCGCCAAAGGCGGGGCGGTCGATGAAGGGCTGGGGCTGGTTCGGCGGCGCCATGGGCGGCTGCTGGGGCTGCTGTCCGCCGAAGGAGGGCTGGCCATAGGGCTGCTGCTGGGCGCCATACTGCTGCTGCGGTGGCTGGCTGAACCGCTCGGGCGGCGAGGCGAAACGGTCGGGAAGCCCGCTCATGTCGTCATCGTCGTCCATCTCTTCCATGTCGGGCTCGCCGGGGGCGCGCACATAGCCCATCTGGGCCTGGGCCTGGGCCAGCTGCGCCGAGGCGATCAGGCGGAAATAATGTTCTGCGTGCTGCAGATAGCTTTCGGCCATCACGGGGTCGCCGGAGGATTGGGCGTCGCGGGCGAGCTGGAGATATTTCTCCGCCACATGTTGGGCGGTTCCCCGGATTTTCACGTCCGGACCATTCGACTCATAGGTGCGGGTGAGCGGATTGGGACCCTTGCGGTTGTTGCGACCGCGCATGCGCTTATTCTGACCTGGTCTCATCGAAGATCCTTGGGTGCGTCCTCAGGCCTGGCTTTGGCTTCGCCCGCCGGGCTTTCTCCATCAGCGGATCATTGGCGCAACCGCGCCCAAGAGGAGCCTTGACTCCAGCCTGACTGATCCGGCCCGCAGCCTCCATGGGATGGCCTCGGACACGAGTTTCGATCTGCCTCTCAGAGATCGAAATTTGGAAATGACCGCCTTGGGAACGTTTTGTCTCGACCGGAACGATCCTGAGAGGAGCCTGAAGTTTCAGCCCCCCGGAACGCTTCATTACGGTGTTTGAGTTCTGCGTCAGCCCATTCAAGGCGATCTACTGCATCTAACCTAGTCGCTTTCGGCTCATTCGCCAAGGGGGGCGGGCGCAAAATATCCCGGTACAGCTAGACAGTGACCCTTTGTCCCATCACGGCGCGCTCGACGCCCGCCAGATCGCGCTTGGCGCGCACGTTTTCAAAGCCCTGGCCGGTCATCAGCGCAGCCACAGCCTCCGCCTGGCCCTGACCCACTTCGAAAATGACGAAGCCGCCGGGCGCCACCAGCGCGGGCAGCAGTGTGCAGATGTCACGATAAGCAGTCAGCCCGTCCGGCCCGCCGTCCAGCGCCAGCATGGGATCATAGAGCCGCACTTCCGGATCAAGGCCCGCCAGCGCGTCGCTTTCGATATAGGGGGGGTTGGAGACCACGAGGTCGTAGAGGCCGGGCAGGCCCGCCTCCCAGCTTCCCTGCCGCACCTGTCCGCGCGGGGCGAGATCACAGCGGGAGAGGTTTTCCCGGGCCACGGCGCAGGCCTCCTTCGAGATGTCCACGCCCAGACCCTGCGCCTGCGGAAAGACATCCAGCAATGCGCAGAGCAGGGCGCCCGAGCCGGTCCCCAGATCGAGAATGGAGAGGGCCTCGCCCTGCCGCTCCGCCAGAACCTCCAGCGCCCCATCCACCACCGTCTCGGTGTCTGGGCGCGGGTCGAGCACGGCGGGAGTCACCAACAGGTCGAAGCTCCAGAAGCTGCGCTCGCCCAGAATGCGCGACACCGGCTCGCGGGCGAGGCGCCGTCTGGCCATGGCCAGCGCCAGTTCCGCCGCCTTCTCCTCGATGGGGAGGTCCGGATCGCGAATCAGGGCGGAATGGTCGAAGCCCGCAGCCGCGCAGAGCAGCAGCCTTGCGTCGATAGTCGCGTCATCAATCCCCGCCCGCGTAAAAGCCTCCGCCAGCAGGCGCAATGTTCTGCCTGTGCGTCTCTTCGGCATGGGCGCACGTCACCATGGAACCCAACAGCGGCTTTGCAGCCGGGTCCTACTTTGCCACCGCGATCAAAGTGCCTCATGGCCACTACGGGATGTACACGTCGAGCCTCAAACTCTACGTCCCCAACGGCATCATGAGTGCAGTTCCCGAGATCCCGGCAGGATGGAACTGCACCATTACGACAAGGCAGCTTCCCGTGAACGAGCGTTACATGTCGCATGGCAGTCTGGTCACCACCGCGCCCGACACGATCCTGTGGGAGGCTGAGACCGCCGAGGACACGGTTTCCAATGCCCACCTCCTGATGATCCTCGTCCAGTTCAGTCTCGGCTGCAGTTTCAATGACAACAAGACCGCAAGCATGTGGCAAGGCCAACATACACTGTGGTTTCGCGTCGAACAGCACTCTTCGAGCCTGGGCGGCCTCCACGAGGAATCGACCCACTTCTGGACGGGCACGCAAAAGGACCGAGACGACGGCAGTTCGCCGGCATGGTCGGCGACGACTGCGCCCGAGCAGCCGTCCCCGTACGTCTTCTTCTACCCTAGCACCACGTGTGCGGGTGGTGGGATCTCGTGGTTTGGTCGCAACATCCCCGCCCCAGCGCAGCCTGACCTCGTCCGCAGTGTCCAGCAAGCCAGATCGATCGCCAACGAGGAGTTGCTCGAAGCCCTCGAAGACAACTCGGTTTTGAACCTGCAGGACTTGGACGGGCTCAAGAATGACTATGCCCGTGCGATTGTCATCTCCTCCATCGCGCTCGCCCTGAGCGCCCTTGCCTTTGGCATCTTCCTCGCCCTTGTCTGCCTCCGCATCTTCGACAAGAAAGGCTTCTCGATGCTTGTATTCACTGACCCGATCTCGAACTCGATGCCCGCCATCAAGACTTCGCGCGATCATGACAAACTTGATAATCTCTAAGCGGCCCATGGCACTGGAGGAGACACGGACGTCACAAGCTGAAGGCATCCCACTTGATATCGTACCGCGCGCCGCTCCTCCTTTGTGGCCGCGATCTCCCCTCATCTCACAGGCACAGCGTCCGCACATCCTGCCCCTCGTGGCACCTCGCGCACGCTGCTATGCCACCATCCAGGCATCCGTTCTGGCACCCCTATCCATGCATCTCTACGCTTCAGTGCGTTTGGCAGGCGCACGCAGCACAGAGAGTGTCCCTGACCCTCGTGCGTGCGTGCCGGCCCGCCCTCCCCCATCCTGGTATCCGATATCCCAGTCCGGGTCTTGAATCCTCACGTCGGACGGCGAACGCCACTCTCCGTAGGGCTTGAGGAAGGAGTCCACGTGATTGCGGCAAGGTATCGTTCGTATCGATTACCGTTAGCGTGCCCCTCGGGGCAC
>CAMDOY010000030.1 GCA_945903655.1 Rhizobium sp. Q54
ATCAAGACGCGATGCTGACGCAAGGAAAAAGCCCGGACCTTTTGATCCGGGCTGTTCTAACGGCGGGACGGGAGACTGTCGAGTGAGAACCCTTGTCGCGCAACGCGGATGCTCCATTTTCGGCGGGGTCTCCGATGGCGCCGGGCGCCTGGGCTGGAAGATGGGAGCTTCCACCAGCCGCGCCCCGGGGCGCTGTTACTCCGCGTCGTCCTCCGGGCCGCCATCTTCGAGGATCTTCTCGGCGATGAGGCCGGCGTTTTCGCGAATGGCCATTTCGATGCGGGCCGCCGCGTCCGGATTCTGCTTCAGGAAGGCCTTGGCGTTCTCGCGGCCCTGGCCGAGGCGCTGGCTGTCATAGGAGAACCAGGCGCCGGACTTCTCGACCACACCGGCCTTGACGCCGAGATCGACCAGCTCGCCCATCTTGGAGATGCCTTCGCCATACATGATGTCGAATTCCACCTGCTTGAAGGGCGGGGCGACCTTGTTCTTGACTACCTTCACGCGGGTGGCGTTACCCACCACTTCCTCACGGTCCTTGATGGCGCCGGTGCGGCGAATGTCGAGGCGGACGGAGGCGTAGAACTTCAGGGCGTTGCCGCCGGTCGTGGTCTCGGGCGAGCCATACATCACGCCGATCTTCATGCGGATCTGGTTGATGAAGATGACCATGGTCTTGGAGCGCGAGATCGAGGCGGTGAGCTTGCGCAGGGCCTGGCTCATCAGGCGGGCCTGCAAGCCCGGCTGCACATCGCCCATTTCGCCTTCGATTTCAGCGCGGGGGGTGAGGGCCGCCACCGAATCGATGACCAGCACGTCGATGGCGCCGGAGCGCACGAGGGTGTCGGTGATTTCCAGCGCCTGCTCGCCCGTGTCGGGCTGGGAGATCAGGAGATCCTCCAGATTGACGCCGAGCTTGCGGGCATAGACCGGATCCAGCGCATGTTCCGCGTCCACGAAGGCGCAGACGCCGCCGCGCTTCTGGGCTTCGGCGATCACATGCAGGGTCAGCGTGGTCTTGCCGGAGGACTCAGGTCCATAAATTTCAACGATGCGGCCGCGGGGCAAGCCGCCCACGCCCAGCGCGATGTCGAGGCCGATGGAGCCGGTCGAGACGGTCTCGATTTCCACCGCCTGCTGGTTCTTGCCCAGCCGCATGATCGAGCCCTTGCCGAAGGCTCTTTCGATCTGTGAGAGGGCGGCGTCGAGCGCCTTTGTCTTATCCACGGAGGTTCCTTCCACAAGGCGGAGATTCGCTTGGCTCACGGGTATTGCTCCTTCTGGCAGGCGCTCTGGAAATGCGCAACGGGTCAACTCGATCTATCCAGTGGCAGAAGCGTACCTTGTTTGTTCTCTTTTTCAAGTTCTTTTTTTGTTCTCGTGGAACTTTTTTCACAAGCCCTTGATTCAGCTACCGTGGACGTCGCCGCCGTTTACCGCGATGACCTGTCCGTCCACGTAGGATGCGTCGTTCGAGACGAGGAAGGCCGCGACCCGCGCAATCTCGCTCGCCGCTCCAATGCGGCCCGCCAGGGTGCGTCGGCTCAACCGGCGCATGGTGTCCTCGTCAAAATGGGCGGACATGGCGGTGTCGGTGGCGCCGGGGCTGACCGCGTTCACGCGCACATGCAGAGGCGCGAAGGAGCGGGCGAGCGCGCCCACGAGGCCGATAATGGCGGACTTCGACGCCACGAAGGCCGGGCTGCTGTTGCCGGTCCCGTCCTGCCTGCTCAGATTCGTGGAGCCAGAACTCGCCAGAACGATGGACCCACCGCCAGTCTTGGCCATGCCTAGCGCCGCCGCCCTGGCGATCAGGAAGGTGCCGGCCACATTGATGGACAGAATGCGGTCGAAACTCTCGGCGGTCATCTCCTCCCAGGGCTCGACGCAATGCACGCCCGCCATATGGATGAGCCCATCCAGACGCCCGAATCGCTTGATGGTGGCCTCGACCACCGCCTGGCAGCTTGCCTCCTTCGAGACGTCCACCTGCTCCAGCAGCAGGTAATCTGCGGCGTCCTCATGGGCGTCCGCATCGTCGATGGGCCTCAGATCCGCCGCGCAGACGCGAAAGCCCTCATGCAGCAGGTGATCCACGCAGGCGCCGCCAATGCCGCCAGCCGCGCCAGTGACGAGAAAAGTCCGCTTTTTCCGGTATGGCATCTTTTGACCCTCGCGCGTCAGCAACGCGCCTTCAACTCAGATTTCCCTTCACGGCCTCGACGAGTTGCTTGAGCGTGAAAGGTTTCGGCAGGAAGCCGAAGTCTTCTCCGGCCGGAAGATTCTTCTGGAAGGCGTCTTCCGCATAACCGGACACGAAGATAACCTTGCATTTTATTCCGTGTTTACGCAACTCGCCAAACATAGTTGGCCCGTCCATTTCAGGCATCACCACATCCGAGACGATCAGATCTATATTGCCGTTCTCCGCCTCCACGACGTCGAGGGCCTCGCGCCCGGATGCCGCTTCCAGCACCGTATAGCCCCGGGATGACAGGGCGCGGGCTCCGAAGGCGCGCACGGCCTCCTCGTCCTCCACCAGTAGGATGGTGCCTCGTCCCGTCAGGTCGGCGGCGGGCGCCTTGACGGCCTCGATCTGGACTGGCTCGCTGACCACGGCCGGAATATGCCGGGGCAGCAGAATCCGGAAGGTCGTGCCCTTGCCGACCACCGAATCGCACAAGATCCACCCACCGGTCTGCTTCACGATGCCATAGGCCATGGAGAGGCCGAGGCCCGTGCCCTTGCCGACCTCCTTGGTGGTGAAGAAGGGCTCGAAGATCTTTTCCTTCACATCGTCGGGAATGCCCTTGCCGGTGTCGGCGACCTCGATCAGCACATATTCGGCGGGAATGATGCTTTCTTCATTGAAGCGGGCGCAATCTGCCGGGCTGATGTTCTGGGTCCGCACCTCGATCCGTCCGCCCTCGGGCATGGCGTCGCGGGCGTTGACGACCAGGTTCACGATCACGTTCTCGAACTGGTTGAGATCGGCCATCACCAGCCAGAGGTCACGTCCATGCTTGAGGTCCACCTCGATGGTCTCGCCCACCAGGCGGCGCAGCAGCATCTGCAGGTCCGAGAGCACATCGCCCAATTGCAGGACCTGCAGGCGCAGGGTCTGGCGCCGCGAGAAGGCCAGAAGTTGCCGCACGAGACCCGCCGCCCGGTTGGCGTTCTGCTTGATCTGCATGATGTCCTGGAAGGACGGGTCGGTCGGGCGATGGTTGGCCAGCAAGAGGTCGGAATAGCCAATGATGGCGGTCAGAACATTGTTGAAGTCATGGGCCACGCCGCCCGCCAGCTGGCCGATGGCCTGCATCTTCTGGGATTGGGCGAAGCTCTGTTGCAGGGTGCGCTGCTCGGTGGTGTCGAGGGCGTAGATGGTGGCGGCGGCGCCATCGCCGCCATCCTCTGCGGCGGAGACGAAGAATCTTGCGGAGCTCCCGCCATCGCCGATCAGCTCTGCGTCGAGGGGGGCGATGTCCGTCACACCCCGGGTTGCGGCCTCCAGCGCCCTTTGCAGGGCGGGGCGGTCCCGCTCGGCCAGGCAATCGTAGATCGAGGTGGGGGCTTCGGCTCGGGCGCCCTTCATGGCCTCACGCGACAGGCGCACGAAGGCGGCGTTGGAGCGCAGGATCGCGCCGTCGCGGCCCAGCGCCGCTATGGCCATGGGGGTCTGGTTGAAGAAGCGGGCGAAACGCACCTCGGCGGCCCGCAGGTTTTCGGCGGGCTCTTCGCCCGGGGCGCGGTTGAGGACGAGGGTGCGCGAGGGGCCGGGCTGGCGGTCCTGCCCGAAGGCGACGCGATGCAGCAGCCGCACCGGCAGGCTCTGGCCGTTGCGGCGCTTCAGGTCCACATCGAATTGTTCGGTCTTCACCGCGCCCGGACCGCCCGAAACCGCCGCCACCAGCGCGGCTCCGTCCCCTGCGATGATATTGGAGAGCCTTTGGCCGCCGGAGCCGACCTGGGCGAGGTCATAATCGAGCCAGCCTGCGAGGGTGGCGTTCATATAGGTGATGTCGCCATTCACGTCGGCGGAGAAGAAGCCTGCGGGCGCGTGATCGAGGAAATCGATGGCGTGTTGCAATTCCTGAAAGACATTTTCGTGCCGCTCGCGTTCGCGGGTCACATACGCCACTAGCCAGAGAGTCGCCCGCTGGGGGCCGGACTGGGCGAGGGGGCGCACCCGCACGCGGTACCAGCCCACGTCCCCCGCCCCGGTCAGGGAGGGGGTGAGGCGCAGCTCCTCCGCCCCGTTCTTGCCTTCGCGTGCGGCCTGGGCGAGCCGGTAGATGGCTTCTGAAACATCCGGCGCCCCGGAAAACAGGCGCTCGACCGAGCGGATGTCCGCAGGATCGCGCGCCCCGGACATGGCCATATAGGCCTCGTTGGCGTAGATGATCCGGTTGTCGCCCTGGGTCACGAGCAGGCCTTCGCGCCCGGTGTCGGCGATCTGCTTGGTGATGTCGTCGCGCGCGGAACGCCCGGCGATCCGCAGGAAGCCGACCGCATAGGCGAAGAGGGCGAGCACCCCCACAACCGCCAGAACCGCCAGAAGGGCGATGGTGACCCTGCCTCCCTGCTCCGGGGGCAGGAAGGCGGATGCGAGGGCCGCAGAAACGAAGACAACCGCGAAAATCAGCACCAGAGCGGGGCTGCCCGTGCGTTCGGTCCGGTCAAAAGCGCCTGTGATCGGCGTCTGGCTCATGTGCTGGTTCCGTGCCTATACTGGAAGCGAGGCTTTCCCCAGCCTCGATTCGCCCGCAGAATGAGGCCGGAGCACCCGGTTTGCAATGCTCGATGGAAATCCATTAACTAAACATTAACCCTGATGACGCCTGTCTAGGGCCGATGTGTTAGTATTAATATTCATGGCCGCCTCGGGCGGTGCGCAGGATGGAAGCCGCGATGCAGTCCCTGTTCGACAAATTCGGCGTTACCGCGACCTATGTGCTCAGCGCGATCGTGATCGTCGTTCTTCTCCTGGTTTTGCTTTTGATCATGCGCGCCCTCTTCTCCCGGCGGGTGCGTCCGGCAGGTGGGCGGGCCCGTCAGCCGCGTCTGGGCGTGGTGGATGCTTTCGATATTGATCGGCAGCGCCAACTTGTGCTGGTGCGGCGGGACAATGTCGAACATCTCATCATGATTGGCGGCCCCAACGACGTGGTCGTGGAATCCGCCATCGTGCGCGGCGGCGAATCGCGCTCCGGCGAGGCGCGCCGTCAGGCGATTGAAGATGCGGGCGCCGCTGCAGCGCCATCTGCGGCTCCTGTTCCCGCGCCTGCGCCCGCTCCGGTTCTGGCGCCGCCTCCCGCTCCGCCCATCCCCTCGCCCCCACCTGCACCCCTGCGCTCCTCCACCCCGGCGCCTGTCGCTGCGCCCCCGCTGCGCCAACCGGTCGCTCCCCCGCCTCCCCCGCCTCCCCCACCGCCGCCGCGCCAGCCCGTGACGCCACCGCCGCAGGCGCCGGACATCGCGCCCCAGGTACGCGCGCCCAGTGAGATGGCCGCGCCAACTGCGGCTCCCGGTCCTGCCCCCGTTGCTCCGCCCAGGACGCCGCCTCGCGTGACGCCGCCTCCGCCGCTGCGGACGCCAAGCCCCCTTGCTCCGGCGCGCCCTGCGGCGGCAGCAGGCGTCGGCGCCCTAGCTCCCCGCCCATCCACGCCAGCCGCCTCAGCGCCGTCGGCGCAACCGCCCCGCGCCGATGCGGGCGCCGCCGGCGCAGCTCGGCGCTTTGAATTTGGCCGCCCCGGGCAGCGGACGGCCGCCGAACAGGCGAAAACCGATCAAGCCGCCACCCCGACCCCGCCGGGCGAAGAGCCAGCCGCAGGCCGACCTGCTCCCGTCGCCGGGGAACCCGCCGCCGAGACGCCGGCCAAAGTCGCGGAGGCCGCCAAGCCTGCTGACAAGCCCGCCGATCCCCTGGACGCGCTGGAAGAAGAGATGGCCAAGCTGCTGGGCCGCCCACCCGGCCAAAGCTGATCACACAGGCGCGCCTTGAAAACGAAAACGCCGCTCCCGGGAGCGGCGTTTGCATGAGTGGTGCTTGAATGCGTTTCGGGCCCCGCGCTCACACGGTTCAATCGTCCCGATAAACCCGCTCGCGCCGCTCGTGGCGTTCCTGCGCTTCGATGGAGAGGGTGGCTATGGGCCGAGCGGCCAGGCGCTTCAGGGAGATGGGCTCGCCCGTTTCCTCGCAATAGCCATAGGTGCCGTCATCAATGCGCGCCAGGGCCGAATCGATCTTGGAGATCAGCTTGCGCTGCCGGTCGCGGGCGCGCAATTCGATGGCGCGGTCGGTTTCCGATGAGGCGCGGTCCGCAATATCGGCGTGGTTTTCATTTTCAGCTTGCAGAGCGGCCAGGGTGTCCCGGCTTTCACGGAGAATCTGGTCTTTCCACTCCAGCAGCTTCCTGCGGAAGAATTCACGCTGACGTTCGTTCATGAACGTCTCGCTATCTGATGGCTGATAGCCTTCTTCGATCGTATCGGCCGTTGCCATTCCCCGTAGTCTCCCTCACTCCCTCCAGAGCGCGGCCCTTATAGCCTCGCCGGACGAACGTTGCAACTTCCTGTTACCTTCAATTCACCGCTTTCATGACGCGCTTACGACACTGGGGCGGACCTCCGCGAGGAGGGTGGCGTTGCGGCTGAAGTGCCTGAAAAGAGGCTTTATTTTCTTTCATTGGGCCGCTTTGGCCGTAAAAGCGCCGCCAACCCGGGGTTGGCGGCGCGGTTTGCTTCATTCCGTTGGCGCGGCTCAGGCCGTCATCGCCTTGCGCAGATTCTCGTCGATTTTGTCGAGGAAGGCGGTTGTGGAGAGCCATTTCTGGTCCGCGCCCACGAGAATCGCCAGATCCTTGGTCATATCGCCGGCTTCCACCGTATCGATGCAGACCTTTTCCAGGGTCTCGGCGAAGGCCTTCAATTCCGCGTTACCGTCAAGCTTGGCGCGATGCAGCAGGCCGCGGGTCCAGGCGAAGATCGAGGCGAGGGAGTTCGTGGAGGTCTCCTTGCCCTGCTGGTGCTGGCGATAGTGACGGGTCACGGTGCCATGCGCCGCTTCCGCCTCAACCGTCATGCCATCGGGGGTCATCAGCACGGAGGTCATGAGGCCGAGCGAGCCATAGCCCTGGGCCATGGTGTCGGACTGCACGTCGCCATCATAGTTCTTGCAGGCCCAGACATAGCCGCCGGACCACTTGAGGGCGGCCGCCACCATGTCGTCGATCAGGCGATGCTCGTAGGTGAGGCCCAGCGCCTTGAACTTGGAGGCGAATTCCGCGTCGAAGATCTCCTGGAACAGATCCTTGAAGCGACCGTCATAGGCCTTCAGGATGGTGTTCTTGGTGGAGAGATAGACCGGATACTTGCGGATCAGGCCATAGTTGAGCGAGGCGCGGGCGAAGTCGCGGATGGAATCGTCGAGATTGTACATCGACATGGCGACGCCGGCGCTCGGGAACTTGAAGACTTCCTTCTCGATCACCGTGCCGTCATCGCCCTCGAACTTGATGGTCAGGCGGCCCTTGCCGGGCACCTTGAAATCGGTGGCGCGGTACTGATCGCCATAGGCGTGGCGGCCCACGACCACCGGCTGCGTCCAGCCGGGCACCAGGCGCGGCACGTTCTTGCAGATGATGGGCTCCCGGAAGATGGTGCCGCCGAGGATATTGCGGATGGTGCCGTTGGGCGACTTCCACATTTCCTTAAGGCCGAATTCCTTAACGCGGGCCTCATCGGGGGTGATGGTCGCGCATTTGATGGCCACGCCATACTTCTTGGTCGCTTCCGCCGAGTCGATCGTGATCTGATCGTTGGTCTCGTCGCGCTTCTCCACCGACAGATCGTAATATTTCAGATCGATGTCCAGGTAGGGATGGATCAGCTTGTCCTTGATAAGCTGCCAGATGATACGGGTCATTTCGTCGCCGTCCATTTCGACGACCGGATTTGCGACCTTGATCTTCTGCATGGCGTTTCGACCTCGTTCCAGGGATTGTCCGCACGCGGCGTGGGGCTCCGGCGCGCGGAATCCCGCCACCGTTGGCTCGCCCTATAGCATTGGCGCGGCGGGTGGCAAAGGGAGACTGGGCCGGGATTGGGGGCGCAGGGCCGGTGCAGCCTTCATCTGTTGGTCGCATAGGCCCCCCGTCGCCCCATGGAGGCCCGACTCTTCGCCGGCGCGCAGACGGGACGTGGCTGCAGGTTGCGGTCAAGCCAGCGCCAGGTCCGGCCTCCCTGCTGCAATTGGTCAAGCGACCGTGCCCATTTGACGCAGCATGTGAAAATTCACAGGGAAAGGCATTGCTGAACTCAAGTTCTTGTCCCCGTTCGCCTCTTGCCTTTCGGGGGCCAAGCGGCAAAGGTCTGGCCAGCGACGCTGAGGCCTGAGGGACGTCGCGCCCCAGGTCGAGACCCGAAGGATTGAGCTATGACACCTGTAACCCGCCCGACGCGCTTGGCCGCCAGTTTCCTGTTGGGCCTGGGCCTCGCCGTCCTGCCTGCGGGTCTGGCGCTGGCCCAATCGAACAATGTGCGCATCGACAGTCTCAAGCTCGGCAAGGGCGACGATGTCGTCGAATTGAAAGGCGTCGATTTCGCCGGATCGAATCTGTCGCGCGAAGAGATTGACGCCTTGCTCGCCATTGATACGCCTGCGGACCGCAGGACTGCCCTTGGCGCCCGCCTGAAGGCCTCAAGCGCCTCCATCGCCGAGATCGTCATCGGCGTCCCCGCCCGTGGGCCGATCACCTTCACGGGCTTTCGCGCGGAAAATGTCGATCAGGGCAAGATCCGGCGCCTGACCCTTGCGGGCGGGCAGGGCGGTCCGACCATTCAGGGCGAGCAGGGTTCGGTTCGCGCAGGCGCCCTCACCATTGACGAGATCGATGTCTCCTCCGTGCTGAATGGCTTGATCAAGGGGTCGCTGCTGGCGGCCAAGCCCACCGTGGCGCGCCTGTCGTGGAATGGGTTCGAGGCGAGCTTCCCGGACAAGGATGTTCCCGCCTCGGCGCCCGGCGGCAATATGGTCAAGATCCGCCTCGGCGCCCTTGACGCTCAGACCACCTTTGAGGGCGGCATGCCCACGAAGAGCACCACCGCTATCCGCAATCTCGTGGTCGAATTGCCCAAGGCCTCCGAAACCGGCAAGACCCTCGCCGACGCAGGCTATGAGCGCATCGACGTGAGCATGACCACCGGCATCGCCTTCAATCCCGCCAAGAAGAGCCTGATGATCGACGACTTCACCATTTCAGGCGTCGGCATGGGCTCGGTCGGGTTGCGGGCGGAGTTCGGCAATATCGATCCGGCGTTGCTCAATGGCGATCCCATGGCGGCCCTTGCGACTTTGATGACGGTGGAATTCGCCAGCACCGAACTCACCATCGTGAATGACGGTCTGATCGACAAGGCCCTTGCGGTGGCCGCCAAGGAGCAGGGCAAGAAGCCTGATCAACTGAAGAAAGAGGCGGGCGCCATGGTGACCCAGTTCGCCCCCATGATGCTGGGCGGCGATCCCTCATCCCTTCAGGTGGCGGCGGCTCTGGGCGCGTTTATTCGCGATCCCAAAAGCCTGTCGGTGAAGGTGAGCGGTAAGGACGGTCCGTTGAAGTTCACCGATATGGATTTCGACCAGCCCATGTCCATCCTGCAGGATCTCGAGATCACTGCGGCGGCGAATGGAATCAGCAAGCGCTGATGGAGCTGATCAGCGCAGGAGCCCCGCCTTGCGCAGGGCTTCCGCGATGGTTTTCTCCACGCTGGAGAGAAGCGCGGGTTGGGGCTTTTCAGCAGGTGACGCCTGTTTCGCCACCCGCCTTTTCGGCGCTTGGACGAGCGCTGGCGCCTGAGCGCTCAGAAGGCCAAAAAAGCGCGCGATCTCCAGGGTTGAGGAGATCCCCACATCCAGCATGAAGGGTCCGGCGACGCCCACCCCTTCCCCCTCGACGCTGGTGAGCGGCGCGCCATGATTCATGCCCGCGATCAGATGCTCCTCCATCCGCAACTCGCCCATCTCGTCGCGCCATTGGCGCAGGTGATGGAGCCCATGGGTTTCCTGCGAGGTGGCATGGTGGGGCAGGGCGTGGACATCGCTCCACTGCTTCACGATCTCCTGCGCGTTGGAAGGCACGACAGTGGCGTCCGCCTCGCCATGCCAGATGGAAACCTTCGGCCAGGGACCATCATGGGGCGAGGCTTCCCGCACCAGCGCGCCCCATTCATGGGCGCCGCGCGAGGCGCCCGAAAACATGCTGCGAAAGGCCTCATGCACAGTGCGCGCGCTTCCATAGGGCAGGCCGGCGATGATGGCCCCGGCTGCGAAGACCTCGGGGTAAGTGGCCAGCATCACATTGGTCATGGCGCCGCCCGCCGAGAGTCCCGTGACGAAGATGCGGTCGCGATCGATGTTGAGATCCACCGCCATGCGCTCGATCATGTTGCGGATGGAGCCCGCTTCGCCCTTGCCGCGCGTGGTATGGGCGGGGTCGAACCAGCTGAAGCAGGTGTTGGCGTTATTGGCGCTCTTCTGCTCGGGGTAGAGCAGGGCGAAACCATGGAGGTCCGCCAGCATGGACCAGCCGGAACCCTCATCGAAGGCCTGCGCGGTCTGGGTGCAGCCATGCAGAACCACAACGAGGGCGGGGCGGGCGGCGAGCGTTTCCGGCGCGTGGACCAGCATCCGCAAATTGCCGGGGTTCGGGCCGAAATCCTCGATTTCCACCAGGCGGCCATCGCGATCATGGGCCGGAGCTCCGCCGGAGGCGCTCCGCAGGGTCTCAGCGACTTTTCGATAATGGGCGAGTTCGGAGAGGATTTTGCTCAGACCAGACATTCAGGCCCTTTCGGTTCCCGCCATCATAGGCCTTTCCCACCAATGCTGCAACGCAGCATGAGTTCCTCATGTTTTAGCTTCCGGCGTTGCCGAAGCGGGCGCCTCGGGGTACACGGCTTGGCGTGCGCCCACGGAAGGGCGCGGCCGCCCAGAGGACCGCTGAATTGACCGGAGCCGGAACAGACAGGACTCGTCCCGAAATTACCGGAGGCCCGGCGATCATTCTCGTGCGCCCGCAACTGGCGGTGAATATCGGCATGTGCGCGCGGGCCATGGCCAACTTCGGCCTTTCGGATCTGCGGTTGGTCAACCCGCGCGAAGGCTGGCCGCGCACCGGCGCCCTGCGCAAGGGGGCCTATGCGGCGGCGGCTGGCGCCGTGCATCTGCTGGAGGGCGCCAAGCTCTATGACACGCTGGATGAGGCCATCGCGGACCTGAGCTTCGTCTGGGCCACCACGGCGCGCGAGCGCGGCCAGGGCAAGCGTGTTCTGCCCCCCAGCGTCGCCATGGACGAGAGCGCCCGGGCGGTGGCTGCGGGCGAGCTGCACGGCATCATGTATGGCCCTGAGCGCACCGGGCTCGACAATGACGAGATCGCCCTCGCCGATGCGCTCATCACCTTCCCGGTCAACCCCGCCTATGCCTCCCTCAATCTGGCGCAGGCGGTTCTGCTGACGGGCTATGAATGGTTCCGCGCTTCGCAGGGGGAGGTTCTGCCCTTCACCAATGTGGAGCGCTCGCCGCCCGCGCCGCGCGAGATGGTGATGTCGTTTTTCGAGTATTTCGAAAATGCGCTCGAGGTGAACGGCTTCTTTCGCCCGGAAACCAAACAGCCGGTCATGCAGCGCAATCTGCGCAACATTTTCCATCGCATGGGCTTGACCGAGCAGGATGTGCGCACCCTGCGCGGCGCCATCGTGCGGCTGGTGGATGGACCGCGCAAGGAGGCCCAGACCCGCAAGCGGGTGCGGGCTCCCGAGGTGAAGGCGGATGCGCCTGAAGAGTAGAGCGCCCATCCCTGCGGTCGATGCCTCTTTCCCATCATCCGAACCCGAAGGTCTTGCGTAACCAATGCGTTCACGCAATCTGTCTGCTGTTCGTGACCTTCAAGGCGACGACATGAAGTCCTCCGTCACACGCCGTTCGATTGTCGCCGCCGGGGCCATGCTGGCGCTGCCGCGCGCCCTGCGGGCGCAGGCGCTTTTCGATACGGATGTGGTCATCGTGGGCGCGGGCGCGGCGGGCCTTGGCGCGGCGCGGGCCTGCGTGCGCGATGGCAAGAGATTCGTCATGCTGGAGGCGCGGGACCGTATTGGCGGGCGCGTGTTCACGGACGCCTCGCTGGGCGCGCCCTATGACGCCGGCGCCTATTACATCCATTGGGCCGAACGCAATCCCTGGCGGCCCATCGCCAGCGAGCTTGGCGTTGCGCTGCGCGATGACAGAACCATCGCCTCCGGCGTCTGGTTGAGCTTCGAGAACGGGAGGCCTGTCGACCGGTCGAGCCGACGCCGAAACTTCGGCGACTTGTCGCGGCGCTTCGATCCGGACGAGGGCGAGGTGCCCGATGTGTCCTTCATCCAGCGCGTGGCCGATGCGCCAGAGCTTGTGCAGGGCGCCCGGGGCCTGGCGCGCATGGCGGTGGGGGAGGAGCCCGAGCGCGTCTCGGCGCTGGATTACGCCCGGTTGTGGGAAGGCGATGATCTCATCGCGCCCGAGGGTTATGGGGCGCTGGCGCAAAGGTTCGGGGCGGGTTTTCCGGTGAAGCTCTCGACGCCCGTGACCCATATAAGGTGGGACGGGCGGGGCGTGGTGGTGGAGAGCCCTGCGGGACGCCTCAGCGCTCGCGCGGTCATCGTCACCGTGCCCGTGGGCGTGCTGGCGGCTGGGGCGGTCCGCTTCACGCCGGAGCTGCCTGCGCTGACGCAGGAGGGGCTGGGGGGCCTCGCCATGGGCGCCCTCACCAAGATCGGCCTGCGCTTTGACGGCAACCGCTTCGGCCTGCCGGTGAACAGCAATCTGTGGGACGAGATCCCGGGGGTGGGCGGGGTCAATTTCGAATGCTGGCCCTTTGATCGCAACCTCATCGTGGCGCTCTTCGGCGGCGATTTCGCGCGGTCCGTGCTGGCTCAGGGCGAGCGGGCGGCGGTCGAGACCATGCTGGACCGCCTGACCGCCATACTCGGCCCCCAGGTGCGCGCCGCCTTCAAGGGCGCCAGCGTGAACGGCTGGGCGACCGACCCCTTCTCCATGGGCTGTTACTCCCATGCTCTGCCTGGCCAGGCGGGCGCGCGCGCCAAGCTCGCGCAGCCCGTGGGGGAGCGCATCTGGTTCGCGGGGGAGGCGACGGCGGTGGGGGATGGCGAGTTTGGCGCCGCCATGACGGCGGGCGGGGCGTTTTTGGCTGGGGAGGCGGCGGCGAGGGCGGTGCGGATTTAGGCGCCGCTTGGCCTGCGCCCCCGCCCGCGCTATTCCCGATGCCGTGACCCGCGAACCCCTGATTCTCGTCTTCGATTCCGGTCTTGGCGGCCTGACGGTCTTCGCCGGGATCGCGCGGCTGCGCCCTGGCGCCGACTATGTCTATGTGGCCGATGACGCCGTCTTTCCCTATGGGCGGCTGGAGCCGCATGTTCTCATCGCGCGCGTCCACGCCATCATGGCGGCCATGATCGGGCAGGCGCGGCCAGACATCGTGGTCATCGCCTGCAACACCGCCTCGACCCTCGTGTTGCCGGACCTGCGGGCGGCATGGCCCGACATTCCCTTCGTGGGCACCGTGCCTGCGGTGAAGCCTGCTGCCCTGCAGTCGCGCTCGCACATGATTTCGGTTCTGGCGACCCCGGGCACGGTGGCGCGGGACTATACGCGCGACCTCATCCGCGATTACGCCGCCCATTGCGCGGTGACGCTGGTGGGCTCCCAGCGCCTCGCCCCCATCGCTGAAGCCTTCATGCATGGGCAGAGCGTGGACGAGGCCGAGATCGCCCGCGAGATCGCGCCCTGCTTCGTCGAGGCCGATGGGCGGCGCACCGACCATGTGGTGCTGGCCTGCACCCATTATCCCCTGCTGTTGAAACATTTCGAGCGGCTGGCGCCCTGGCCCGTCGCGTTCGTCGATCCCGCCCCGGCCATCGCGCGGCGGGTGGACCATGTGCTGCGGGAGCAGGGTTTCGCGGCCTCTGGTCATGGCGCCGCGCCGCGCATGGGCGCCGCCATCTTCACGAGTGGCGCTGAGGCGCAGGGGGCGCTGGCGGGGCTCTTGCGCGAGCGCCATCTGGTCCAGCAGGCTGCGCCCTTCATCGGCCAGCCCTGACCCCGGGGAACGCTGGGGCGCGCCAAGGGTTCTCCCTCATCAGGGAGATCAATCATGGGCAAGGCCTCCACCCAAAAACCCGCCGAAGACGCCGCTGACCTTCGCGCCCCCGTGCCGCCGGAGCAGACGCTCCTCAATGTGCGCCGACAGGCCCCCACCTATCCCGGCGCGGATGGGGAGGAGGAGCTGGCCGAAGACATCAGCCGCAACGAAGAGCCCGGCAATGTGCCCGACGAGGCCGAGACCGGCCCCGTCTTCGACCGCGCCGAAGGTCCGCCCCCCACGTTCTACAGCGAAGACGCCGACCCCGACGCCAGTCCGGATGATTCCAACGAGGTCGAGGTGCGCCATCCCCCGCGCAAGAAGGGCTGACGCCTGGCCGCTTTCACTCAAGCCCGATCTATGGCAGTTTCCCCTCCACACATCAGGAGGAACGCCATGCCCGTTGGGCCATTCGCCAAACGTCTTTGCGGCGCCATCGCCGTGCTTGCTTTCTCAAGCGCCATCGCTTGCGCGCAGACCTGGCCTGAGCGGCCGGTCAAGCTCGCTCTGGCCTTTGGCGCCGGCGGGACCATCGACACCCTCGCGCGGATTCTGGCCGACAAGCTGGGCGAACGCTGGAAGCAGAGCGTCGTGGTGGAGAACAAGCCCGGCGGCGCGGGGAATATCGGCGCGGCTGCCGCCGCCAGTGCGGCGCCGGATGGCTATACGCTGCATCTGGGCGCCCAGTCGCTCGCCACCAATGTGACGCTGCTGCCCGCGCCCAATTTCGACCCGGTGCGTGATCTGGAGCCCGTGATCTTCATCGGCTTCGCGCAGGATGTGCTGATGGTTCCCAAGGACGCACCCTACAAGACCGTGGGCGACCTGATCGCGGCGGCTAAGGCCAAGCCCGGCGAGATGAACTATTCCTCATCCGGCATCGGCTCCAGCGGGCATCTCGCCACCATCCTGCTGATGCAGTTGACGGGCTTCAAGGCCCAGCATGTGCCCTATACCTCGCTGGGCTCGGCGACGACCGACCTCACCAGCGGTCGCCTCTCCTTCTGGATCGCCACGCTCGGCGGTCATCTCGGCAATATCAAGGCCGGCGTGGTGCGCGCGCTGGCGGTCTCCGGCGCCCAGCGGGCGAAGGAGATCCCCGATGTGCCGACCTTCCAGGAGCAGGGGGTGGCGCTGGTCGAGCCCTCCACATGGTTCGGCGTGTTCGTCCCCAAGGGGACGCCTCCGGCTGTGATCGCCAGGATCAATGGCGACTTCAACGCGGTGCTGTCCGAGCCCGCCATGAAGGAGCGCCTGTCCGCGCTCGGCTTCTCCCTCATCGGCGGCGAGCCCAAGGCGCTGGCGGATCATCTTTCCGCCGATATCGCCAAATGGGCGAAGGTGGCGAGCGGTCCGGACTTCTCGGCGAAATAGGAAGGGATATCCCCATGGCCTTCACCCTGCGCAGCCTCGCCGCCGCCGCTCTCGCGACCCTTGCGACCGTCTGCGGCGCGGCCGCGCAGAGCGTGGAGGAGTTCTACAAGAAGACCCAGCTCAGCGTTTACGTGGGGTCTGGCGCGGGCGGCGGTTTCGACGAGATCGCCCGCGTCTTCTCCATGCATTTCGTCAGGCATCTGCCGGGCCAGCCGACGCCCATCGTCAAGAACATGCCGGGCGCGGGCGGCTTGCTGAATGTGAACTTCATGTATGCCCAGGCGCCGCGCGATGGGTCGGCCATCGCCGCGCCTTTCAACACGGTGTTCATGCTGCCGCTATTTGGCGATCCTGCCGCGAAATTCGACGCGCGCAAGTTCACATGGATCGGCAGTCTCGACAAGCAGACCGGCACCTGCGTGGTCTGGCACACCTCCGACATCAAGACGCTGGCGGACGCCAGCAAGCGCGAGGTGCAGGTGGGCGCGACCGGCGTCAACGCCACCCCCGCCATCTTCTCCAACATGATGAACACGCTCTTTGGCACGCGCTTCAAGGTCATCAGCGGCTATACGACCAACGAGATGCGCTTCGCTCTCGAGCGCGGCGAGACCGAGGGCGTCTGCGGGCTGGCCTGGCAGACCTACAAGGCCGTGCAGCCCGGCTGGATCGAGAACAAGCTGATCCGCCCCATCGCCCAGATGGGGCTGGTGAAGAACAAGGATCTGCCCGATGTGCCCCTGGCCATCGAGATGCTGACAGACCCGGTTGAACGAAAGGTCTTTGAGCTGGTGGTGCTGCCGCAGGAGTTCGGACGCCCCTTCATAGCGCCCCCCGGCGTCCCCGCCGACCGCGCCGCCGCCATGATCAAGGCCTTCGCGCAGACCCTGACCGACCCCGCTTTTATTGCAGACGCGGCCAAGATCCGCCTCTCGCTCGACCCGCTGACGGGCGAGGAGATCATGCGCCTGCTGGACGCGGCCCATGGGGCGCCCAAGGACGTGATCGACCGCGCGGCGAAGTTCAGCGTGGTGAATTAGGGCTGCAAGGCGCTGAAAAGTTGACTCGCCCGCCCTCACCGGCTATCAGCCACCTAGTCGCGCGCTCTTTTGGGGCGCGCGATCTCGTTACGCACCCGTGGCCACTCCTTCGTCCTTGACGTTCGTGAGCAGCCTGTCGGCTCCACAAGGGGCAGAGGAGGGCGCGTTCCTCCGCCACCGGCGGGAGGATCGCGATATCGGAAGCCCCTTGCGGGGCCATCCGGCGCTGGTCCTCGCGCCCATTCAACTTTAGAGGACCGCGATGACCAAGCGCGCAGAATCCAAGTATAAACTCGACCGCCGTATGGGCCAGAACATCTGGGGCCGTCCGAAGAGCCCGGTCAACAAGCGTGAATACGGCCCCGGCCAGCATGGCCAGCGCCGCAAGGGCAAGCTCTCGGACTTCGGCACCCAGTTGAAGGCCAAGCAGAAGCTCAAGGGCTACTACGGCAACATCTCCGAGAAGCAGTTCCGCAAATATTACGCGGAAGCCATTCGCATGAAGGGCGACTCCGGCGACAACCTGATCGGCCTGCTTGAGCGTCGCCTCGACGCGGTCGTCTACCGCGCCAAGTTCGCCGCCACCCCCTTCGCCGCCCGCCAGTTCGTGAACCACGGGCATGTGAAGGTGAACGGCCGCCGCGTCAACATCGCGTCCTACCTCGTGAAGGCTGGCGATGT
Source organism: Rhizobium sp. Q54 (assembly GCA_945903655.1). Taxonomy (GTDB): domain Bacteria; phylum Pseudomonadota; class Alphaproteobacteria; order Rhizobiales; family Beijerinckiaceae; genus Terripilifer. The sequence continues at coordinate 17,291 of CAMDOY010000030.1, forward strand.
GGTCGAGGTGAAGGAGACCTCCAAGCAGCTCGTGATCGTGCTCGAGGCCGTGCAGCTCGCCGAGCGTGACACCCCTGAGTATTACGAGGTCGATCACTCCAAGATGACCGCGAAGCTCTCACGCATCCCGCTCCCCTCCGAAGTGCCCTACCCCGTGCACATGGAGCCGAACCTGGTGATCGAGTTCTATTCGCGCTAAAACTTTTAGCGGCGAAAAGCACAACATCTTGTATGTTTTACAAGAATTTAGGGCTATCACATACAAAATGTGGTAGCCCTATTTTTTACACATGTGCTACACAGAACAAAGCAGGAACTAAAACCCCTGTGCTTGTTCTGAGCCTGAAGATAGGGTCTATTTTACACAGACGCTACACAGGCGCCTGATGGAGGCCGCGAATGGCCCATGCAGATAACCAGGTCAAAATAGCAGACGGTCGGATCACGCTCTACCAGAGAGACGACGTCAAAGACGGCCAGTGGCAATGCCGCATCAGCGTCAAAGGCCACAAGGGCTATGTCCGCCGATCAACTGGCGAGACAGACTTGGATAAAGCCAAGGAGCGTTCCCTACAAATCCTGGGCGAATTACATCAGCGAATGGTTCAAAATCTACCGCTGGGCAAAAAGACTTTTTCGGAAGTAGCTGCTGGTTATCTAAGGGATGCCGAGACCCGCTGGAAAGAAGGCAGGAACAGCGAAGGCCGCTACAACATCATCAAAGGCACGCTTCAACGCTATTTGGTGCCTTACTTCGGGAAGCGGGACATCACCCTGCTGCAGAAGAAGGACCTGATGGACTACAGGGCTTGGCGACAAGCGTATTGGATTACAGGTCCCGGCCAGAAAGAGTGGTCCACCCAGAAGAAAGCGCCATCACAGGCTACGCTGAAGCAGGAATGGACCGTGCTGCGCGGCGTCTTCCTCCACGGGCAGGACCTTGGCGTGGTGCCGCCACATATAATAGCCTTGCTCAAGCACGAGAAAAACAAGACCAACAAACGCCCAGCTTTCACCGCAGACGAATATCGTCAGCTTTGGCTGTTCATGCGCAAATGGGTCAAGCAGACGGACAATCCACGGGTCAAAAAGGACCGAGAGCTTCTTCGCGACTATGTGCTGATCATGACCAACTCAGGCATGAGAAAAGGCGAGGCTCGTCCGCTCAAGTGGCGTGACGTCAATATATATAAAAATGAGCATGGCGAGTGGGTCACGCTGAATGTCTCGGGCAAGACAGGGCAGCGCATGGTGGTCTGCCAGCCCGGGTGCCAGCGATACTTCAACCGCTTGCGTAAGCGTGGCCATAATACCGAACCGGATGATTTGGTGTTCTGCCATGAGGACGGCCTGCCAGTGGGCGAATGGATCGGCTTCAAGTCGCTGCTGGAGGCTGTGGGCTTGGAGAAGGACACGCACGGCGACAACCGCACCATCTACAGCCTGCGTCATACCTATGCGACGCTGCGCCTCCAGAACGGGACGAATGTCTATTGGCTCAAAAAGAACATGGGCACGTCAGTAGCCATGATCGAGCGTCA
>CAMDOY010000031.1 GCA_945903655.1 Rhizobium sp. Q54
GAACTGTCCCGCAACCATAGGCGCCCGGCAAGCCCGCGCCGCGCCAACTCTTCCAGCAACCAGTCCCGCACCCCCGGCAAGACCTGCACATGCTGATGGCCATCGACGAAATCGGGGGAGCGGCCCATGGCGTCCTCGAAAGCGTCGAGCTGGCGGGCGATTTCCGCCCGCACTTCGTCAACCGGCAAGCGGCGCGCTCGCGCGGCCTTCAGGAAAGGGCCGAGCCTGGGGAAGACCCCCGAAGGCGCAAGCGTAGGCATGGCCCCCAGCGGCGCGCCAAAGGTCAGGTTGAGGTGCAGGCCGATGTCGGCGCGGTCCGAAAAAGCCGCCACATCGGGCGACGCCTCTTTCCAGAGGGGGCGGTTGGTCATGGCGCCGGTCGCGTTCAGGCGCCCCTTGCCGAGGGCGTCGAGAATGCCGCGCGTGACGCCGGGCGAGAGGGCGTAGTCATCGGCGCAGAGTATGAAGGGGCGCAGGCTCACGCCCCCTGTCTAGCACGGGCGCGCTCGCCTTGCATCACGCGGGGTTGTAGGCGTAGCCGGTTCCCTTGCGGGTGAGATAGCCCAGCCCCGGCGCCGCCACATGGGCCCCCGCCACGGCCAGGCCCTCGTTCGCCACCATATCGAGCATGCGCAGGCGCGAGCGGCGGGCGAGGTCGGGATCAAGATCGTATTTCACTGTGGAGTCGGGATGGGCGATCTGGATGTCGGAGAAATGCACCAGATCCCCCCAGGCGACGAAGGCGTTCTTGCCCGTGCCGATGCGCCAGCAGGTATGGCCGGGCGAATGGCCGGGCGCCATCATGGGGGTGCAGCCCACCATCACCTCGCCATCGCGCATGCGCCGCACCCGGTCCATATAGGGTTTCAGGTTGATCCGGTTGCGGGCGCGCTGGGCCCTGATCTTGTCGCTCTCGGACCCATCGTTATCGGCCATCCAGAAATCGAATTCCTCGGCGTGAACGAGGATCTCCGCATTGGGGAACAGGGCAGCGCCGGAAGCGTCCACCAGCCCATTGGCGTGATCGGGATGGATATGGGTGATGACGATATGGGTGATGCTCTCCAGCGCATGGCCCGCCGCCCTCAGATTGGCGGGCAGCTTGCCCATGGTCGCCTGCATGGTGTCGCCAGCGCCCGCATCGATCAGCACGGTGGCGCCGTCTTTCTGGAACAGGAAGTTGTTGATGGGGATATAGACGGACCCATCCTCGCCCGCGCCGGTCAGCGCATTGGCCTGGGCCTTGTCCATGCCCAGCACGAAGTCGGTGGAGGTCTTGAGGATGCCGTCGGTAAAAGACTTCAGCTCAAATCCGCCAATCTGAAACACATCCGACATGGTTCGCTCCCTTGTGCGAAGGCCCAGACTGGAAACGGGTAAGTCTTGCGCAACGGCGGATGAAACGACCGATGAACCAGGCTTTTGCGCTCCGCAAGGCGGTGACGAGCTATTTTTTACTTGCTTCGCGTTCTCGCAAGGGGAAACACTGATGTCAACAATCGCCTGAGGCGATGACAGGTCAGGGGACCAGAGACATGGCGGGACGCGTATTCGATTACATCATCGTGGGCGGCGGCTCGGCGGGCTGCGTGCTGGCCCATCGCCTGAGCGAGGATCCCAAGACCAGCGTGCTGCTGCTGGAGGCGGGCGGGCGCGATAATGATCCGCTGATCTCCATTCCGCTCGGCATGGGCAAGATGCACCAGCATCGCCTGCACGACTGGGGCTACGATACGGAGCCGGAGCCCAATCTGGACAACCGCAGGCTGGAGGCCATGCGCGGCAAGGTGCTGGGCGGCTGCTCCTCCATCAATGTGATGGCCTATACCCGCGGCCATCCCAATGATTTCAACCGCTGGGCGAAAGAGGGCGCGAGCGGCTGGGGCTATCACGACGTGCTCCCCTATTTCCGCAAGGGCGAAACCTGGGAGGGCGGGGAGAACCAGTGGCGCGGATCCCATGGGCCGGTCGGCACCCAATCGGCCAAGACCAAGGACCCCATCTTCGATTCCTGGATCAAGGCTGGCCAGCAGGCGGGCTTTCCAAAGGTGGACGACTACAACACTGGCGAGCAGGAAGGCTTCGGGCGCGGGCAATACACGATCCGCGATGGCCGCCGCTCCTCCTCCGCCCGCGCCTATCTGCGGCCCGTGCTGCACCGGACCAATCTGACGGTCGAGACCAAGGCCCATGTGCTGCGGGTGATGCTGGAAGGGCGCCGCGCCACGGGAATCGAATTCGTCCAGAAGGGCCGGACCGAGCAGGTGCGCGCGGCGCGCGAAGTGATTCTTTCCGCTGGCGCCTTCAACACGCCGCAGCTTCTGATGCTCTCTGGGATAGGCCCCGCCGACCATCTGGCCTCCGTGGGCATCAAGACCCTGCTGGATCTGCCCGCCGTGGGCGCCAATCTGCAGGACCATCTGGGCATCTGGATCACCTGGAAGCGCAAGAGCCCCGGCACCTTCCACCGGGAAATGCGCCTCGACCGCATGACCCTGAACATGATCCAGGCCTATTTCTTCGGAACCGGCGCCGGAACCGTGGTGCCCGGCGGCTTGCACGCCTTCGTGAAGACACAGGCGGGGCTGGACGTGCCGGACATCGAGTTCATGTTCCATACGGTTCCGCCCCAGACCCGGCTCTGGCTGCCGCTGGTGCGCCCGGCCTATCAGGACGCCTACGCCATAAGGCCGACCCTGCTGCATCCGGTCAGCCGGGGCCATATCCGCCTGCGCTCGGCTGATCCGCGTGATCCCATCAAGATCATGTACAATTTCTTCAGCGCGCCCGAGGACCTGCCGCGCCTGCGGGAGGGCTTCAAGCGCGCCCGGGAGGTCGGCGAACAGGCGGCCATGGAAGATTACCGGGCGCTGGAGGCCAATCCCGGCCCCAAGGTCAAGACCGATGCGGAAATCGACGCCTATATCCGCCGCACCGCCATGACCGCCCATCACCCCTCCAGCACCTGCCGCATGGGCCATGACGACAACGCGGCGCTGGACCCGCAAATGCGGGTGCGGGGCATCGAGGGGCTGCGGGTGGTGGACGCCTCGGCCATGCCCGATCTGGTCTCGGCCCATATCAACGCCTGCGTGCTGATGATGGCGGAAAAAGCCTCGGACATCATCAAAGAGGCGGCATAGCACCGTTCAAGCATGGGAACCTGAACGGGCGGGGCGCTTGCGAAAGGCGCGCCGCCCGCATAGGTCTGAACCATCGGCTATTGGCGCCGACGGAGGATAGGTCATGGCAGAGGCCGGAGTGAAGGCGCGCCCGCAGATCGGGGTCGTCATTCCCGTCTATAACGAGGCGGACAATATCGAGGGGCTGGTGCGCCGCCTCGTGCCGGTGCTTGAGCGCGTCTCCACCTCCTTCGAGGTCGTCTTCGTGGATGACGGCTCCCGGGACGGCACCATGGCGGCTCTGCGCAAAGTCAACGCCGCCGACCCCCGCCTCACCGCCGTGTCTTTCTCGCGCAATTTCGGCAAGGAGATCGCCATCGCGGCGGGCCTTGACCATTGCGACGCCGACGCCGTCATCATCATGGATGCGGATCTCCAGCATCCCCCCGAGGTGATCGAGGCCTTCGTCGCCAAATGGCGCGAGGGGTACAAGAACGTCTATGGCCAGCGCAACGACCGCATCAACGAGAGCGCGACGCGGCGCATGTTCGCGCGCAATTTCTACAAGATGTTCTCCATGTTCGGCGAAACGCCCCTCCCCGAGGGCGCGGGCGATTTTCGCCTGCTCGACCGGCAGGCGGTGCTCGCCCTGCGGGCCATGGGCGAGCGCGCGCGCTTCTCCAAGGCGCTCTACGCGTGGATCGGCTTCAAATCGGTTGGCGTGCCCTTCGATGTGGCGGAGCGGGCCTCCGGCACATCGAAGTTCGACATTGGCAAGCTGACCCGCTTCGCCCTCGACGGGCTCATGTCCTTCTCCACCCTGCCGCTGATGGTCTGGACCTATGTGGGCATGATCGTTTCGGTCATTTCTCTCGCCATGGCCCTGACCTTCATCGTGCAGACCCTGGTCTATGGCGTGGATGTGCCCGGCTACGCCTCGCTGATCGTCTCCGTGACCTTTCTGGGGGGCATCCAGCTTTTGTCTCTGGGCGTGCTGGGCGAATATATCGGGCGCATCTTCGCCGAGGTGAAACGCCGCCCGTTATATCTGGTCGCCGAGCGCCTGGGGGCGTCGGGCGAGAGCGACCATGCCCCCCTGCCCCTGCGCCACGACAAACGGGTCTAGCGCATGCTGGGCAACCTCTTCTCCGTCGCGGGCTATACCTTGCTCTCGCGGGTGACGGGGTTCGCGCGCGATGTGATGCTGGGCGCCGTGCTGGGCGCGGGCATGCTGGCGGACGCGTTCTATGTGGCCTTTCGCCTGCCCAACCATTTCCGCGCCATCTTCGGCGAAGGCGCCTTCAACGCGGCCTATGTGCCCTCCTATTCGCGGGTGCTGGAGACGCAGGGCGCGTCAAGGGCCAAGCAGTTCGCCAGCCAGATCGCCAGCCTGCTGCTGATCTCGCAGATCGTGCTGCTGGCGCTGGCCTGGCTCTTCATGCCGCAACTGGTGGCGCTGCTGGCGCCGGGCTTTGACGCGGACCCGGAGAAATTCACCACCGCCGTCGCGCTGACGCGCATTACCTTTCCCTATCTGCTCTTCATCACCCTGGTGACCCTGCATTCGGGAACGCTGAACGCCCAGCGCCATTTCGCCGCCGCCGCCTTCGCGCCAGTGCTGCTCAATCTCGCCATGGTGGGTGCGCTCGCGCTGGCCTTTCTGTTTCCCACAGCGGCCCATGCGGCCGCTTGGGGCGTCACGATTTCGGGCCTGCTGCAATTGCTGCTGGTGATGGCGGCGGCCCGGCGGGCCAATGTCATGGCGGGTCTGGCCAGGCCGCGGTGGAGTGCTGATGTGAAGCGCTTCTTCACCACCATGGGGCCTGCGGTGATCGGCTCGGCGGGGGTGCAGATCGCCCTCTTCGCCGACACCATCATCGCCTCAATGCTGCCCACCGGAAGCGTCTCCTCCATCTATTACGCGGACCGGCTCTACCAACTCCCCATCGGCGTCATCGGCATCGCAGCGGGAACCGTGCTGCTGCCGGAGATGAGCCGACGCTTCGCCGCAGGGGACGCGGCTGGCGCCTTCCAGGCCCAGAACCGGACCATGGCGATCACCATCGCGCTTTGCGCGCCCTTCGCGGTGGCCTTTCTGATGATCCCCGACGCGATCATGCGCGGGGTCTTCCTGCGCGGCGCCTTCACGGCGGAGGCGGCGCAGGCCTCGGCGCTGGTGCTGGCTGCCTATGGGTCTGGCCTCATGGCGGTGGTGCTGATCCGGTCGGCGGTGGCGAGCTTCCAGTCGCAGGGGGACACGCGAACCCCCATGCTGGTCTCGCTCTGCGCCGTGGCGCTGAATGTTCTGGTGAAGCTGTTTCTGTATCAGCCCTTCGGAGCCGCAGGCCTCGCCTTCGCCACCTCGCTGGGCGCCTGGCTGAATTTCGGCGCCCTGACCTTCCTCGCCCTGCGGGCGGGCCACATGAAGCTGGACCGGGATTTGGCGAAGGTAGGGTTGGCGGTGGCGGGAGCGTCTGGCGTGCTGGCGCTGGTGGCCCTGTTCTGGGCGACGCCCGCCAGGATGATCGCAGGCGCGCTCGGGCTCTTCCAAAACGAAATCGAACTCGCGGTGCTTGGGCTGGCGGGGGCTGGCGCCTATGGGCTGGCGCTCTATGGCGCCCTGAGCCTTCTGGGCGTGCCGCTTCGACGGGCGACCAAGGCCACCCCACCAACACCTGCGCCGGGGGACGCCCATGATTGAGCCCGAGATCTTCGTCTTCGACGCATATGGCACGCTTTTCGACGTCCATTCCGCCGTGGCCCGCCATCGCGAGGCCCTTGGCCCGCAGGCGGACCGCCTGTCGGACCTCTGGCGGGCCAAGCAGCTCGAATATACCTGGACGCGCAGCCTCATGGGCGCCTATCGGGACTTCCGGGCCCTGACGGCGGATGCGCTGGACCATGCGGCGGCCCGCTGCGGCGGCTTGCCAGAGGGCCTGCGCCTGCCCCTGCTCGAAGCCTATGAGACCCTCGACGCCTTCCCCGATGTGATCCCGACCCTCGAAGCCCTGAAGGCGCGGGGGCGCAGGATCGCCATCCTCTCCAACGGCGCGCCGGGCATGCTGGCCAGCGCCATCCACTCGGCGGGGCTGGCGACGCTGATCGACGTTTGCCTCTCGGTGGATGAGATCATGGTCTACAAGACCGCGCCGGAGGCCTATCGGCTGGTGCTGGACCGCTTCAGGGTCCGGCCGAGGCAAGTCTCCTTCCAGTCCGCCAACCGCTGGGACATCGCGGGAGCGGCGCGCTTTGGGTTCCACACGGTCTGGATCAACCGGGGCGGCCTGCCCGATGAATATCAGGATCTGGCGCCGGGCCGCATCCTGCCCGGGCTTTCCGGGCTTCTGCCCTGAGCCATCCCCCAGCGTCGAAAGTCGGCTTGCGATTGGCCGCATTTCGGCCCAAAAGGCGAATATGACAACGACCCCCCTTCTGCCAGACATCGCCGCCCTGCGCGCCCAGACCCGCCTGTGGCGGCAGGCGGGCGAAAGCATCGCGCTCGTGCCGACCATGGGCGCCCTTCATGCCGGGCATATCTCGCTGGTGGAACTGGCGAAAACTCGGGCGAAGCGGGTGGTGGCGACCATTTTCGTCAACCCCACCCAGTTCGCACCGACCGAGGATTTCGCCAAATATCCCCGCACGCTGGAGGCGGATATCGCGAAATTGGCTGCGGCGGGCGCCGACGCCGCCTTCACCCCAAGCCCGGACGAGATCTATCCGGAGGGCTTCTGCACCTCGATCACCCTGCGCGGCCCCGCCACCGCCGGTCTCGAAGACCGCTTCCGCCCCACCCATTTTCAGGGCGTCGCCACCGTGGTCGCCAAGCTGCTGCTGCAGGCCCTGCCGGATGTGGCGATCTTCGGCGAGAAGGATTTCCAGCAACTGGCGGTCATCCGCCAGATGACGGCGGACCTGAACATTCCCGTGGAGATTCTGGGCGCCCCCACCATGCGCGAAGCCGATGGCCTCGCCATGTCCTCCCGCAATATCTATCTGAACGAGGAAGAACGCGCCGTTGCGCCCATGCTCCATCGCTGCATGAGCCGGGCCGCCCAGCGCATCCACGATGGCGAGGCCATGGAGGCGGCCTTGGCGCCCGCCCGCAGCAAGCTGATGGCGGCGGGCTTCGAGATCGACTATCTTGAGGTGCGCGACGCCGCCACGCTCGCCACCGTGCAGGGCCGCTACCGCAAGGGACTGCGGATGCTGATCGCCGCCAGGCTCGGGCGCACAAGGCTGATCGACAATATCGAGGTGTGAGCATGTCCTATCTCGAACCTGCCAAGCCCCTCACCCTCCACGACATCGCCCGCATGCGGGTGGTCGGCGAGAAGATCGCGGTTCTCACCTGCTACGACGCCAGCTTCGCCGCCCTGCTGGAGCGCTGCGGGGTCGAGGTGCTGCTGGTGGGCGATTCCCTTGGCAATGTGTTGCAGGGCCAGACCTCCACCCTGCCGGTGACGCTGGACGAGATGGCCTATCACACGGCCTGCGTGGCGCGGGGCGCCAAGCGCGCCTTCATCATGGCCGATCTGCCCTTCGGCAGCTATCAGGAGAGCCCAGCGCAGGCCATGCGCAGCGCCGCAAAGCTCATGGCGGCTGGCGCCCACATGGTGAAGCTGGAGGGCGGCGCTTATATGGCGCAGACCGTGAACTTTCTGGTGGAGCGCGGCGTGCCCGTCTGCGCCCATATCGGCCTGACCCCGCAATCCGTGCATCAGCTGGGCGGCTATCGGGTGCAGGGCAAGGACGAGGCGGGCGCCGCCACCCTCAAGGCCGACGCGCTGGCGCTGGAGGCCGCAGGCGCCGCGATGCTGGTGATGGAGATGGCGCCAGCCGCCGTGGCGAGCGAGATCACCCGCGCCCTCACCACGACAGCCACCATCGGCATTGGCGCGGGCGCGGGCTGCGACGGACAGGTGCTGGTGCTGCACGACATGATCGGCGTCTTCCCCGGCCGCAAGGCGCGCTTCGTGAAGAATTTCATGGAGGGCGCAGGCTCGGTCGACGAGGCGGTGAAGGCCTATGTGGCGGCGGTGAAGGACGGGAGTTTTCCGGCGCCAGAGCATGGGTGGTGATCTCTCTTTAACCCCCTGTCCCCCGCCCTACCTACCCCCCAGTGCCCCTGCGCCTCGCCACCTTCAACCTCGAAAGCCTCGACTTCGCCTCCTCCGATCCCCTCTGGTTCGAGGCGCGGGCTTCCGTGTTGCGGCCTGTTCTGGCGGCGCTGGATGCGGATGTGCTGTGCCTGCAGGAGGTGAACGCCCAGCATCAGCCCGGCGAGGCCCAGCGCTCCCTGCTCGCCCTGCGAAAACTCATGGAGGGCAGCGTCTGCGCGGGGTTCCACCTCGTCCATAGCACCCGCCCGGGCGGGAGCGGCCCGGCGGATGTGCATAATCTGGCGATTCTCAGCCGCTGGCCCATTGCGTCCCATGGCCAGATCCACCACGCTCTCTTTCCACCCACGCCATGGACGCCGCTCCATGGCGGGCAGGCCCTGCCCCTGACCTTCGACCGCCCCCTGCTCCACGCCCGCATCGAGGCGCCGGACGAGCGCCCGCTCCATCTGATCAACCTGCATCTGCGGGCGCCCCGCGCGGCCTTTCTGCCGGGCGGGCGGGAGGAGGGGCGCTGGCGCAGCCTGGCCCATTGGGCCGAGGCCTATTATCTCGCGGGTCTGAAGCGGCAGGCGCAGGCGCTGGAGGCCCGGCTGTTTGTCGAGCGGCTTTTCGACACAGAGCCCGAGGCCCGCATCGCCGTCTGCGGCGACCTGAACGCCGAAGCCCACGAGGCGCCCACCCGCATCCTGCAGGCCCTGCCGGAGGATATGGAGACGCAGGCCTTCGCCGCACGCAGCCTCACCCCGCTGGAGGGGCGCGTGGCGCAAGAGGCCCGCTACACGGTGCTGCACGACGGTCGCCCGGTGCTGCTGGACCACATTCTCGCCTCTCCCGCGCTGGCCACCGCCTGCCGCCAGGTGCGAATCCTCAACGCGGGCTTGGCTGATGAAGCCCATGTGAGCGGGCCGGTGCAGGGGTCGCTGCATGCGCCCATGCTCGCCATCTTCGACTAAAGGCGTAGCAAATGCTTGGAAGACAAATGAAAAAGGGCGAGATGTCGCCATCGCGCGGGTTTCCCGTGGGCTCTCCTTTCGTCTATAAGGCAGCGCCTTCGGCCACTGCCCGCATGTCGCCGGGGATCAAGGAGTAAAAGAATGCGCAGACAGATTTTGAAGGGCCTCGCCGCCAGCGCCTTGGCGCTCGCCACCTTGCCCGCCCTGGCTCAGGAGACCGTGAAGGTCGGCTTGATCCTTCCCATGACCGGCCAGCAGGCCTCCACCGGTCGCCAGCTTGAAGCGGGCGTGAAGGCCTATATGGCCCAGCATGGCGACAAGGTCGCGGGTAAGAAAATCGAGGTCATCATCAAGGATGACACCGGCGTCGCCGACATTTCCAAGCGCCTGGCGCAGGAACTCGTCGTCAATGACAAGGTCTCCGTCCTCGGCGGCTTCGGCCTCACCCCCATCGCCATGGCCGTCGGCCCGGTGGCGACCCAGGCCAAGGTGCCCGCCGTCATCATGACCGCCGCCACCTCGGTCATCGTCGAGCAGTCCCCCTATTTCGTGCGCGTCGGCCGCACCATGCCGCAGATGACCTTCCCCATCGCCGATTGGGCCGCCAAGAATGGCGTCAAGACCGCCGTAACCCTGGTCTCCGACTATGCGCCGGGCATCGACGCCGAGAAGTTCTTCAAGCAGCGCTTCGAGGAAGCGGGCGGCAAGGTGCTCGACGCCCTGCGCGCGCCCCTCGCCAGCCCGGATTTCGCGGCCTTCCTGCAGAAGGCCAAGGATCTGAAGCCGGATGCGCTGTTCCTCTTCGTGCCCTCGGGCCAGGGCGCGACCCTGATGAAGCAGGTCATCGACCGCGACTTCGCGGGCTCCAAGATCCGCGTCATCGCCACCGGCGACGTGACCGACGACGATCTGCTCAACAGCATGGGCGATTCCGTGCTGGGCATGGTCACCTCCCATGACTACTCGGCGGACCATGACTCGCCCGAGAACAAGGCCTTCGTGGAGATCTTCAAGAAGGTGAACAACAATATGCGCCCCAACATGATGGCGGTGGCGGCCTATGACGGCATGGACGTCATCTACCGCGCGCTCACCACCACCAAGGGCGACGCCAACGGGCAGAAGCTCGTGGACGCCATGAAGGGCCAGAAGTGGATGAGCCCGCGCGGCCCGATGGAGATCGACGCCGCCACCCGCGAAGCCATTCCGCCCATGTTCATCCGCAGGGTCGAGCGCAAGAATGGCGAGCTCTACAACGTGGAGTTCGAGGCGACCGGGCCGATCAAGGATCCGACCCACAAGTAAGCTGATCGAGCCGGGCCTTCGCGGGCCCGGCTCCCTCTTTTGACAAGGACGCCCCAGTGCTGACCATTCTGTTCGACGGCGTCGCCTATGGCATGCTGCTGTTCGTCCTCGCCATCGGCCTTTGCGTCACGCTTGGGCTCATGAATTTCATCAATCTGGCCCATGGCGCCTTCGCCATGGCGGGCGGCTATCTCACCATCGTGATGATGAACCGCTACGGCATTTCATTCTATTGGGGCCTGCCGGCCGCCTTCGTCTTTTCGGCGATTCTGGGCGCGGTGCTGGAGCGCACGCTTTATGTGCATCTCTATACCAAGAGCCATCTCGATCAGGTGCTCTTCTCCATCGGCCTCGTCTTCATGGCGACCGCCGTCGTCGACTATTTCATGGGCGCGAACCAGCAGACCATCAACCTGCCGCCAGCTCTTGAAGGGCGCGTGAATTTTCTGGGCGCGAGCATCGGCGTCTATCGCATCTTCACCATCGTGCTCTGCGGCCTGCTGACCATCGGTCTGCAATTCGTGCTGGCGAAAACCCGCTTTGGCAGCCGCTTGCGCGCGGCGGTGGACGATGGCCGCGTGGCGCGGGGCATGGGCATCGACGTGACGAAAATCTTCGCCCTCACCTTCGCGGTGGGCTCGGGGCTGGCGGGCCTTGGCGGGGCGCTTTCCACGGGCATCATCAGCATGGACCCGACCTTTCCGCTGAAATACATGATCTATTTCCTGATCGTGATTTCGGTGGGCGGCACCACCACCATCACCGGCCCCTTCTTCGCCTCGCTGCTGCTGGGCGTGGCGGATGTGGCGGGAAAATATTATGCGCCCGCAGTGGGCGGTTTCATCATCTACACCATCATGGTCGCCGTGCTGATCCTGCGTCCGCAGGGCCTCTTTACAAAGGCGAGCCGATGACGGGCGGGCGCAGCTTCGAGGTCATCGCATGAGCATGACGCAACCAACCAAGCCCGTTAACGACGCAGGCGCGCGCCTGCTCAGTGGCGCGCGCTGGCGGTGGTATGAGGTCCTCTTCTGGGTCGCCGCCATCGCGCTGTTCTTTGTCTTCGGCGATTTCATCCCGGGCATCCCGACGCGCCTGATGCTGCTCAGCGAGATCATCAGCCTTGGGCTCCTCGCCCTGTCGATTGATCTGGTGCTGGGCTATGCGGGCATCGTGACCCTGGGCCAGGGGGCCTTCTTCGGGCTCGGCGCCTATGTGGCGGGTCTGATGGCGAAGAACGGCATGGGCGCCTTCCCCCTCAGCGATCCCCTGCTGGGCCTGCTGGCGGCGGCGGCGGTGAGCGGGGCGGCGGGCTTCGTGACGAGCTTTCTGGTGCTGCGCGGCTCTGATCTCACGCGCCTCATGGTGACGCTGGGCGTGGCGCTGATCCTGGCCGAACTCGCCAACCAGATGCGCTGGCTCACCGGCGGCGCCGATGGCTTGCAGGGCGTCATGTCCTCGCCGATCCTGGGGATATGGGACTTCGACCTCTGGGGCCACACGGCCTATGTCTATTCGCTGGTGGTGCTCTTCGTCTGCTTCTGGTTGTCGCGGCGCATCGTGCATTCCACCTTCGGCCTGTCGCTGAAAGCCATCAAGGGCAATGCGCTGCGCGCCCGCGCCATCGGCGTGCCTGTGAATGCGCGGCTGGTGGCGATTTATACTTTGGCGGCGGCGATTGCGGGCATAGCAGGCGCGTTGCTGGCGCAGACCACCCAGTCAGCCTCCCCGGACATGATCGCCTTCCATCGCTCGGCGGATGCCCTGTTGATCCTCGTCTTCGGCGGCGCTGGTTATCTCTATGGCGGGCTCATCGGCGCGGTGCTGTTTCGCGTCATGCAGGACGTCATCGGCAATATCACACTGCAATACTGGCAATTCTGGCTGGGCCTCGTGCTGGTGCTGCTGGTGCTCTTCGTGCGCGGCGGCGTCATCGGCCTCATGGAGGGCTGGTGGAACCGCCTCACCCGCAAGGGAGACGCCCCATGACCTATGTTCTGGAGACACGGTCGCTCTGCAAAAGCTTCGGCGGCATCATCGCGACAGACAATGTGAGCTTCAATCTGCCCGCAGGCGCGCGCCATGCGCTCATCGGCCCCAATGGCGCGGGCAAGACCACTTTCGTGAACCAGCTCACCGGCGTGCTGGACCCGACCTCGGGCCAGATCCTGTTCGGGGGCGAAGACATCACCAACTGGACCGTGCGCCGCCGCGCCACCGCAGGCATCGCCCGCACCTTCCAGATCAACCAGCTCTTCGCCGATCTCACTCCGCTTGAATCCGTGGTGCTGGCCATCAGCGAGCGCGAGGATGCGGGCGGGCAATGGTTCAAGCCGCTGGGCGCGCGCGAAGATATCGTCGTTGAGGCCTGCGAGCTGCTCGACACCCTTGGCATCGGCGATGTGCGCGAGGCCCGCGTGGGCGCCCTGCCCTATGGCAAGCAGCGCCTGCTGGAAATCGCACTGGCGCTGGCCGCCAAGCCCAAACTCCTGCTGCTGGACGAGCCTGCGGCGGGCGTGCCCGAATCAGAGCGCGAGCAGATCCTCAATGTGGTCGCGCGCTTGCCAGAGTCCGTTGCGCTGGTGCTGATCGAGCATGACATGCACCTCGTCTTCCGCTTCGCGAAAACAATTTCCGTGCTGGTGAATGGCGCCCTCTTCTGCGAGGGCACAGCCGACGAGATCGCCCGCGACCCGCGCGTGCGCCAGGTCTATCTGGGCGAGGAGGACGTGGGGCATGGCTGATCTTCTTGAACTGGAAGGAATTTCAGCGGGCTATGGCGAGGCGGTCGTCCTCACCGACATTTCGTTGAAGCTGCCCGAGGGCCAGGCGCTCGCCCTTCTGGGCCGCAACGGCACGGGCAAGACCACGCTCATCAACACCATCGTGGGCCTGACCCGGCGGCGCGCCGGAACCATCCGCCTCGGCGGCGTGGATGTGACGCGCATGCGCCCTGATCAGCGCGCCATGGCGGGCATCGGCTGGGTGCCGCAGGAGCGCAACATCTTCAAATCGCTCACGGTGGACGAAAACATCACCGCAGTCGCCACCAAGGGGCCCTGGACGCTGGAGCGCATCTTCGGCATGTTTCCACGCCTCGCCGAGCGCCGGCGCAACATGGGCGACCAGCTCTCAGGCGGCGAACAGCAGATGCTCGCCATCGGCAGGGCTCTGGCGCTCAACCCCCGCGTTCTGCTACTGGACGAGCCTACGGAGGGTTTGGCGCCCATCATCGTCGACGAATTGCTGGCGGCCCTGCGGAAAATCGTTCGCGAGGAGCAGATCGCCGCCATCATCGTGGAACAGAGCCCGCGAAAAATCCTTCCCCTGACGGATACCGCAATCATCCTTGATCGGGGTATGATCGCCTATAAGGGAGAGAGCGCCGCGCTTGCGGGCGACGCCACGACCCTCGCCAATCTGCTCGGCGTCGCCGAGCGCACACCCACGGCCGCCAGGGCCTGACCGAAAACGGAGACCAAGTCATGATGCGCAAAACGCCCCCCTTCCGCGCCGACCATGTGGGATCGCTGCTGCGCTCCGCCCCCCTCAAGGACGCCCGCGAGAAGTTCTTCACCCACAAGATCTCCGCCGACGACCTGAAGGCGGTCGAGGATGTCGAGATCAAGAAGATCATCGACAAGCAGGAGGCCATCGGTCTCGAGTCCATCACCGACGGCGAGTTCCGCCGCTCCTGGTGGCACATGGACTTCATCGGCGAGCTCGATGGCGTGGAAGTGATCGAGGTCGATCAGGGCATCCAGTTCACGGGCACCCAGACCAAGCCCAAGGCGCCCCGCGTCACCGGCAAGATCAGCTCGAAGAACCATCCCCATATCGAGCATTTCAAGTTCCTCGCCGCCAATACGACGAAGACCCCCAAGCAGGCGATCCCCAGCCCCTCGATGCTGCACTATCGCGGCGGTCGCAAGATGATCAACATGGGCGTCTATCCGACCATGGAGGAATTCTACCACGACCTCGGGCAGGCCTATAAGCAGGCGGTGCATGGCTTCTACGCCGCTGGCTGCCGCTATCTGCAGATCGACGATTGCAGCTTCGCCTATCTCTGCGATCCTGCCCAGCGCGAGATGCTGGCCGCGCGTGGCGATGATCCGGTGAAGCAGGGCGAGATCTATGTGGGCATGATGAATGCGGCGCTGGAGAACAAGCCCGCTGATCTGGCCGCCACCATGCATGTGTGCCGCGGCAACTTCCGCTCCACCTTCATCTCCTCGGGCGGCTACGAGCCAATCGCGGACCTGATGTTCAACACCCTGAACATGGACGGCTATTTCCTCGAGTGGGACAATGATCGCTCCGGCGGCTTCGAGCCCCTGCGCTTCCTGCCCAAGGGCAAGACCGTGATCCTGGGCCTCGTCACCTCCAAGACCGGCACACTGGAGACCCGCGAAGACCTCTTGCGCCGCATCGACGAAGCGTCGAAATATGCGCCTCTCGACCAGCTCTGCCTCAGCCCCCAATGCGGCTTCGCCTCCACCGAGGAAGGCAACACGCTGACCGAAGAAGAGCAGTGGGCGAAACTGAAGCTCGTCATCGACGTGTCGAAGGAAGTCTGGGGCAAGTAAGCGATCACGCGACCCCCGCTCTTGAACCCTCCCCCCTGTGGGGAGGGTCGGCCCGCGAAGCGGGACGGGGTGGGGGTCGGGACACCCATAGTGTTTCGGAGGCTGAATGGCGAAGTTCCTCGATCTTGCAACGGCCGTCGCGGAGATGGTCCATGATGGCGATGTGCTGGCTCTCGAGGGCTTCACCCATCTCATCCCCTTCGCCGCAGGCCATGAAATCATCCGCCAGAAGCGGCGCGATCTGACCCTCGTGCGCATGACGCCGGATCTGATCTATGACCAGATGATCGGCATGGGCTGCGCCAGCAAGCTCGTCTTCTCCTGGGGCGGCAATCCCGGGGTCGGCTCCACCCACCGCATCCGCGACGCCGTGGAGAACCAGTGGCCCCGGCCCCTCGCATTGGAAGAACATTCCCACGCCGCCATGGCCAACGCCTATGAGGCGGGCGCGGCGAACCTGCCCTTCGCCATGCTGCGCGGCTATATCGGCGTCGATCTGCCCAAGGTGAACCCGCAGATCCGCAAGATCACCTGCCCCTATACGGGCGAGGAGCTGGCGACCGTTCCCGCCATTCGTCCCGATGTGGGCGTCATTCACGCCCTGCGCGCCGACCGCGAAGGCAATGTGCTGCTGGAAGGCATCACCGGCTGCCAGAAGGAAGTGGTGCTCGCCTCCAAACGCACCATCGTGACCGTCGAGGAGATCGTGGACGACCTGCGCGCGCCCTCGCCCAATTCGGTCATCCTGCCCTCATGGACCATAGGCGCGGTGGTGGCTGTGCCCGGCGGCGCACACCCTTCTTACGCCCATGGCTATTACACCCGGGACAATTCCTACTACATCGCCTGGGACAAGATCTCGCGGGAGCGTGAGACCTTCCTGGCCTGGATGGAGGAAAACGTCATGAACAAGGGGCCTGACGCCTTCGCTGTCCACGCTGGCCGGAGGGCCGCGTCATGAGCCTGTCCTATAGCCCCAACGAGATGATGACCGTCGCCGCCGCCCGCGCCCTGCGCAATGAGGATGTGTGCTTCGTGGGCATCGGCGCCCCTTCGGCGGCCTGCAATCTCGCCCGCATGACCCATGCGCCGCAGATCACCCTGATCTACGAATCCGGCACCATCGCCACCAAGCCCAATGTGCTGCCCCTCTCCATCGGCGATGGCGAACTCTGCGACACCGCGCTCACCACCGTGCCGGTGCCCGAGATGTTCCGCTACTGGCTGCAGGGCGGACGCATGACCGTCGGCTTTCTGGGCGGCGCGCAGATTGATCGCTTCGCCAATCTCAACACCACCGTGGTCGGCGATTATCACAAGCCCAAGGTGCGCCTACCCGGCGGCGGCGGGGCGCCGGAGATCGCCACCAATTGCCATGAGATCTTCATCATCATGGCCATGGGCAAGCGCGCTTTCGTGGACAAGCTGCCCTTCATCACCTCCATGGGCCATGGCCCCACGGGCCGCGAGCGCCGGGCGCTGGGCGTGAAGTCGAAGGGCCCCACGCGGCTCATCACGGACCTCTGCCTCTTCGAGCCCGATCCCGAGACGCAGGAGATGACGGTCGTCTCCATCCATCCCGGCGTCACGCGCGAGCAGATCATTGAGAACTGCGGCTGGACGCCGTCTTTCGCGGCCCATGTCGTGGAAACACGCGCGCCGGACGCGAAAGAACTTGAAGTGCTGCGCGACATTCAGGCCCGCACCAAGGCCGCCCACGGCGGCTGAGAATTTTCAATACAGGCGGCCATCCCGCCGCTTTTGAAGGAGAGCGACATGCATACCCAGGTCGGCATCATCGGCGCCGGACCCGCAGGCCTTCTGCTTGCCCGCATGCTGCATTTGCAGGGCATCTCATCGGTGGTGCTGGAATCGCGTAGCCGCCCCTATGTGGAAAGCCGCATTCGCGCGGGCCTGCTGGAGCAGGGCTCCGTGGATCTCCTGACGGAAACCGGCATGGCCGACCGCCTCTACAAGGAGGCCATGGTGCACGAGGGCATCGAACTCGTGTTCGACGGCCAGCGCCACCGCATCGACATCACCGCGCTGACGGGCCGCAAGGTCTATATCTACGGCCAGCAGGAAGTGGTGAAGGACATGATCGTGGCGAATCTCGCCGCAGGCGTGCCGATCCTCTTCGAGGCGCAGGCCAGCGAGATCAGCGGGCTCGAGGGCGAGCGCGCCACGATCCGCTACACCCACGAGGGCAAGGAAGAGGTGCTGACCTGCGACTATATCGCGGGCTGCGACGGCTTCCACGGCATCTGCCGGGACGCCATTCCGCCCCAGCTCATGCGCGGCCATGACCGCATCTATCCCTTCGGCTGGCTTGGCATTCTGGCGGACGCGCCGCCCACCCGGGATGAGCTGCTCTATTGCCGCCACGACAATGGCTTCGCCCTCTTCACCATGCGCTCGCCCACGGTGTCGCGCTGCTATATCCAGGTGCCGCCCGATGAGGATGCGGAGAAATGGTCCGACGACCAGATCTGGAGCGAGCTGGAGACGCGCCTTGGCAAGCATGAGGGGCTGACGATCAGCACCGGCAAGATCACCCAGAAATCGGTGACCGCCATGCGCAGCTATGTGGCCGAGCCCATGCGCCATGGCCGCCTGTTCCTGGCGGGCGATTCCGCCCATATCGTGCCGCCCACGGGCGCCAAGGGCATGAATCTGGCCATTTCCGACATCTATGTGCTGTCGAAGGCGCTGGTGGCTTTCTACAAGAAGAACGACGCCAGCCTCTTCGAGACCTATGGCGCCACCTGCCTGCGGCGCATCTGGCGCGCGCAGCATTTCTCGTGGTGGATGACCTCGATGCTGCACAATCTGCCGGACGCCAGCCCCTTCGACGCAAAGCGTCAGGTGGCCGAGCTCTACACCATCGCCACCTCGAAGGCGGGGCAGACGCTGCTGGCGGAGAACTATGTGGGCCTGCCCTTCGAGACCTGAGGGCGGCAGGCTCCGCTTGCCTCCGGGCCCCCACGGGCGTTATCTGGGGGACGAGAGGCGGGCGTTATGCAAACGAAGCGCAGCGATATCGACCAACTGGACCCGGGCGGCGCCAGCCCCCCGGCCCTTGCGGCTGCGCCCGCTGATGACACGGACTACGAGCATCGCCACTTCGTCAATCTGCTGGCCATCGCCTTTTTGCTGGTCATCGCAGGGGCGATCATCTGGACCGTGCGCGCCATGGACGATTACGAGCGCCTGCAACGCTGTCTCAACGCAGGCCGTCGTGATTGCGTGAAGATCGAGACGCCGCCCTCAACGGGCGTGCGTCTGCCGGTGCGGTAGCGCCTTCTCCAACGATGCTGACGGCTATGCGCGGATAAACCCGCTCAGCTTACTGAGCGGGCTTCTGCTCTTCATCAGCGCCATGGGCGGCGGCGGCGCGCTTGCGCAGCACCCAGGCGAGGGCCAGCACAAAGACAACGCCCACGGAGCCGCCCACAACTTCATCGACCAGATGAGGCCAGGCGCCCAAAAGGCTGTGCCAGCCGGGATCGGAGACCATGATGGAGCCAGCCACCCAGCCCAACAGGCCAGCGCCCGCCCAGACGAGAAGCGGGT